>JACQBO010000032.1 GCA_016194465.1 Candidatus Kerfeldbacteria bacterium | reverse complement strand
GCTCGATCGGCGTTCGACCCGGTGGTGGCTCTGGCCACTCGTCATCGGCCTCGGTTGGTTTTTGGCCGCCCAAAAAATGATCGACCTGGCCAACCCCCAAGGTCATTATAAATACCTTGCCTTCTACCAGTGGATGGGCACTTCTTTTTCTTCTATTGCCACGTTTCCGGTCCGTCATCCCCTTATTTTTTTGTCGCATGCCCTGGCCGTCAATAACTGGCAACTTCTTTTTGGTTTTGCTTTAGGTTTCGGCTTGGCTCCATTATTTCGTTTGCGGTACACATTACCGCTGGTATTCTTATGGATTCAACTCTGCCTGAGCGGTGCCCAGCCCCGCGCCATCCTCTGGCTTCACTACGTTATCCCCTACTTGCCGTTTTTAGCTTGGAGCACCTTAGTCTTGGTCCGTGATATCCGTGATGGATGTTTTCTGCGGAAATTCGATCCCACCTGGACTAAGCCCTTGGGCATGATTCTCTGCGTGATCGGTCCACTCTATACGCAACTGCTGTATGGACCGGCGGAGTTACCGTGGCACTCGGTCTCCGGCGCCAGTGTAAGTCCGGCATCGATTTTGAACCACGCCCTGACCGAAATCAAACCCGATGACGCCGTCATGACCACATTCAACCTGCTGAACCCGCTGGCCAATCGGGAGCACCTCTACTCCTTCAACTATCTCTATCTGGGGCGCCGGCAATATAGTCTCATCCCGTATCGTGTTCCCGAACCGCTGACCATGATCGTCATCGACTGGCAGCATCTCGAAGATTTTCAGTTCTTGTATCGTGACTCGCTCTTCCAAGGAAAAACGGGTCCGGAGCGTCTGGCCGATCTCTTGCAGCAACGACATCTGAATCTTGCGGAATGGAACGATGGCCTGGCCGTCTATTCTCGTTCTGGCAATGATCCCTATCAGCCCACCGAAAAAATTACCCGCCCCGCCCCAGGGCCTACGTTCGGTAACTTGTCATTAGTTCAAGCACCGTCGATCAGCCATCCGGTGTTGCCAACATCAGTCCCGGGCTGGCAGCGGCAGGTTGAGGCGGCCGTTGGTTGGCAAGTCCATCAGCGGGTTACCAAGCCGTTGTCCTTGCGTTTCACTCTTGCTCAGGGTTCGCGCATCGTCTGGGAATCAACGCGGGTCCTTGGTCAAGGTACGGAGCCCGCGACCGAGTGGCAGCCGAATGAAAGCTGGCTCACTCGGTACCGGTTGGCTGTCCCGGATACTCTTCATGGATCATTGCAACTCACCGCGCACCTTTTGCAGCTTGACGGCGTATATCAGGAAAACCGCTGGCGCGGGTTCTCCCCCGTTATTCAGTCGACCAAAGATTTGGGTGTCGTCAACTTCGGCCGGCTTCAACTCTAGCGACAGTAGGGCGTTTTCCAGAGTTCGATGTCTTGCCTGGACCAGACCTTGGCCAGATCGGTCCAAGATTGCGGCTGAAAGGCGAGCCCATAAGCCCGTTCGCGAGGTCCATACAGAATGTAACAAATCGAATAGTGAGATAGAAATGTTCGTTGTTTTGTTTGGTCGTCCGTCCGAAAAAACGCCTCGACCGATTTTACTTTCTCCCCATAATGAAGTGTTTCCACGCTTTGCGCCACGAAGACGTGATGACTGGTAGCTCCGACCAGCATGTTGCCATCAAAAACAGTCGTCAGAACCGTCTCCGTCCGAGCGGTATGCCTTTCCAAGAAAGAATAAAGTTGTTGATACGCTGGAGGAATGTAATAAAATCGGTCGGGGGTGTATTTGAGTTCGCGCCAATAGCTGTGCACGGTTTGGGCCGCTACAGAAAGCCACGACGAGCTGAGAAGTAGTAAACTCAAAATAATGGTTGTCCATCGAATAGCTGGACGCTTTGTTTTGATCCATTGCCACCCGGCGACCACGGCCGGCACCGCCAGCAGGGCAAAAGGATAGAAATAACCTTGACTTAAGCGTCGCTGGAATGGGACCGGAACGTAGATGGCCACAAGGTAGGCCGTGGCCAGGGCCACCAGCCATGCGTAGCGCTTTCCCCGCCCCGCACCATCTGCAGCGGGGCCCCGCCAGTAGCGGAATATGGCGATAACCGCCAAGGGTAATACGATGCCCAGCGCGGAAAGAGTTAGAAGTGGATTGGTGGACATATTAACATTCTGCGCCGCCCGACCAATCGAGATCGGATCAAATTTTAGTCCCAGCCAATAATATAGCAGCGCGGGGCTAGAAATCACGAGCACCGCCACCCAGCGCCAAACATAATCGATTGGGATTTTTCGCTGCTGCCACGCCCGGTACCCGGTGAGGATGAGCCAAAACAATGCCCACGTCAAAATGTGGAAGGGGTGGATGGAAAGCGTCAGTAATGACACGAGTCCAGCCCAGAGAACTCGTTTGTTTTTATGATCCTCATATGATCGCTCGACCGATACGAGCACAAACACAATCCCACTCGTCACTAAGAGGAAGTGGGGAGTTGACATGGCCGATAACAGAGTGAAACCCTCGGCCACCCAGACGTCGGGCGAGCGGGAAAAAAATGATGCTGGGCGCCAAAAGGTGTGGAGGATCGCCCCAAAGCCGCCGCCAAAAACTGTCAACATAAGTGCTACTCGCCGCGACGTTTCATCGGTCCAGATCCATCGGATGGCCCACCACAGAGTACTAATGAGTAACGCCAGCCCGACGCCTCGCGCAAAAGCAAAAACCAACTGATTGTTGAGACGAAAAACTCGGGCAAGAAGACCGAGCGCGGTCCAGGGCCACTGCAGGAGTGTCGCCTGCTGTGGTTCGCTGGTCATGGCATCGTCCATCAACACCGCCCCGTGACGACCTTGTTCGATGTAGCTGTAATAGACCTGAGCGTCGCCGAGCGTCAAGTACGTGTGTCCGTAAAACTTGTAGCCGGGTGGGGTGAGGGCTGAGCCAAGCCCATAGGGTAGCAGGGCGGCGCCCACAGCCACCAGGACCATGATCCAGAAAAACTTTGTGCTATTTTTG
>JACQBO010000031.1 GCA_016194465.1 Candidatus Kerfeldbacteria bacterium | reverse complement strand
ATTTGATTGGTCACGAATGGCCAGTACTTTTTGCGCTTGACTGAGATCGCATGGGCCGTCCCCCGGACTTCCGCTGTGGCCTGTCGAACATCTTTGGTCGGCATAGTAGACGTAGTCAATCGAACCAATCCGTACGGTCCGAGCCACGTTTTCCAAAACATACCGGGCATCGGCGGAGATTCTTTGACGGACGAGGATACTCCGCTGTCTGGTGGAAATATTGGTAAAGACAGTCGAGGCGATCAGAAAGGCAATGGAAAAAACCGCGGCCACGACCAGCATTTCAATCAAGGTAAACGCGGGGCGCTGTTTCATATCATTTCCAGTTATACAGCCGAGCCGAGGCATCGAGGTGATGGAGGCCAAGCTGGTCGGTCCAGGTGACGGTTGAGGTGAGGTCAATATATTGGACTGAAGTGGTGCCAGAAAAAAGACTTTCTGTTTTTTTTGTCACGGAAATAACTCGGGTATATCGTGTTCGTTGGCAGCCGGCACAGGGAACCGTGGCTGTGGCTTGAGTAAAGTATTGACCACTCGCTGGTAAATAAATGTAGGAGTCACTGGTTTCGTTGCTGGGAGGCGTCGGACCAGAAATTTTTTTTGCTTGCCAGCCTACTCCGACCGGCTGAAAGACCAGGACGTATTGGAAGACAATATTATCGGTGCCAGAACCTAGGCCGGTATTCCAGAGGTAAGAACTTCCGCTGCTATCAAGCTGGTTGTGATCTATCTTTAACCAGTTACTGTCTCGAATGCCGCGGATCACTTCAATTCCTTCCCGGGCAAAGTTGGCCGCCTCGATTTTTTCTTGGCTGGCTTGTCCCGCGGTGATGGTCGAAACAATAAGACTCGTGGCCGCAATGGTGGCCGACATGATCACCCCAATGGCGATAATGGTTTCTAACAGTGATTGACCTGATTTTGTGTTCATGGGCAAGCGGTCTTCGCTCGGCTCGTCACGGTACCAATCGGCGCCACAACGCTTATCTTGTAGCATACTCCTAGCCGTGTATTTTTGACAATAATGTCGGCGGAGGTATGGGACGAATGCATGAGATCATCCCCTTTGATCGAGGCCGTTCCATTCGGGGTAGAGTAGGCAATGCTCAGAGAGCCTGGGGGAGGGTTCGTCGGTACCAGGTTATCGTAGGATATCAGCGTCGTAATCGTCACGTTGACTGGCAGGGCTTTGGTCACCAATGCGCCCGTACTTTGGTCGGGTACACCCGACTGGGCGTTGTTTTGCATGGCTTGCAAGTCAACTTGCAATTGTTCGGCTGCGCGCTTGGTACTTGACCGGTCTTTCTCGCCGGCAAAGTTACTAAAGATGACCACCGTCAGTAAAGCGAAAATAGCGATGCTGATGAGCATTTCCACCAGCGTAAACCCCGCACCACTTTTCCCGAAGCGATTTCGTACACGTACCTTTTTTATCGGCTGGTTGATCATTCTTAGTTTTAATTCTCGAATTGCATTGCCATGATGCTTGAGTCGTTGCTCTCGTCGCCGGGCCAGGCTCTCATCCGTATAGGCCTCATAATACAATTAGTTTCCAAGGAAGATACCGCCGCGTCGAAAAAACATGCCCCGCCTGATGCTCAATGAAACGCTTTTTGAGATCAATCGGTTGATCCGATATACATTTCAGGTCGTTGCGTGCTTTGCATGACGTAGACGTACCAAAAGTGGTGCTGGGTAAATCCCGGACGCAGGCTAGAAACTGATGGTTTGTTGAACATACCAATGGATAATGGTCGGCCCCCACAACCAGGCAATAAAACCGGCGCCCAGGAGGTACGGACCAAAGGCCATGGCCGATCGGAGGTTGGCCCGACGACGAGCCAGCTTCAACGCGGCGACCAGTGAGCCGAACGTATAGGCCATCAACAAGGCTAGGGCCAACGCTTGCCATCCGAGCAATAATCCCAAGCCTAGCCCTAAGAGAATATCACCACTGCCGATCCACCGACCGCGCGAAAGAGCGTATTGCAGACTAAAAAACACGACCCCCGCCAACCCGCCATAGGCCAAGCTGACGATACTTCGCTGGTGGACAAGTGAGTCGGCTAAAGCCAAGAGAATAAAAAGAAAAGAAAACGTATCCGGTAAGAGTGACCACCGAGCGTCGTAGACCGCCAGCAAGATCATGACGGCGGCCACCAACCAGCCGACCAACAATGTTAGAGATACGCCATTGATCAATAGCACCAACAAAAAAGCACCAGCGGTCACCAGCTCGACGATCAGATACTGCGTGCTCAGAATTTTACCGCAGCGCCGGCATTGACCGCGCAAGAACAGATAACTAAAAATCGGGATCAGCTCGAACCAGCGCAGCGGACGATGACAATGCGGGCAAGCCGACCGACCCGACCAATATGAACGCCCTTCGTGCGTCCGCAGAACGACTACATTAAGAAAACTTCCAACAGCCGCGCCGAATAACGCCACCGTGATGAGCGTCCACCAGCCGCCGGGGACAGTCATTGGATCCCAGCTTTACTCAGCGTGTGCATGCCGGCTAACAAACTTCCATAACGACGCTCGAGATGAAAACTGATGCCAAAATCATCGCGGTCGGGAATACGAGTTACTTTGTAGCTGTACCGACCTGGATCCTTGATGGCGTCGAGCCCCTGAACGATGTCCCGAAGCGTACAAGTGGCGGCATTCACCCCGACCTGGCTACAGCCAGTGGCGGCGTCAGCGAAGCTGGCCTTCTCCGCGTAGAGCAAGGCAAAGCCCCCGGCCAGTCGGGTCATGTCCGCAACCCGCTCGGCGTCCCTGCTCCTGGCTCGCTCCGTGCTGAGAATAAATGTCCCGACGACAATAAAAATGCCAAACAAGGCGCCGATAATGAGGGTTTCGGTTAGGGTAAAAGCTGGGGAGGAATCAATGTAGCCGCGGGACTGCTTCTGTTTGACCCGAAAAGTCGATGTTTCTTGTCTACTTTTTGTCGCTACTGCCCGGAAAGACATGCCTTGATTATACCATACCGTCACGAACATATGGCCGCGATGGCTATTTATAGATTGTTTTTCGGGCATGCGGCCCCGGGAGCGTTTCCACTGTCACATCCTTGGGGGGCACTCGTGGATGAACTAGTGGTTTTGCTGATGCCAGCGTCGTTAACGAAGTAATAATATTTGTTACCCGATTCGAGTTGGGTGGACAGGAAGAAGTGGTTTGGGGGAGTGCTCGTGAAGTAAAAATAGCTATGTTGATCAGCTGTTATACCCGCATTGGGCGGGATTGGAAGACCGGCCGCATAGTAGACCGGCACACCAGTCACCAAAGCGCTTTTTAATACACTCCAGTCGGTTAACGAGTTGCCACTCCAAACTGTTTGGTCATTCGTGGGCGGGTATCGCTCGCTATTGTCATCAAAAAATAAAACGAGAGCGCTCCGGATTGATGAAAGATCTGCCTGACGTTTTGTATCGCGGGCTCGCTCACGGGCACCCCCAAGAGCCACTAAGCCGATTGAAGCCAAAATACCAATAATTGCGATAACGACCAAGAGTTCAATGAGGGTAAAGCCGTTGTTCGCTTGATTTTTTCTTTCTTCTTTCATGGGCATTTCTTTCCTCCCTGAGGATATCACAGCCGAGAGACGGGCGCTACGGGGTTTCACCCAACTTTATCCGTTCACGTACCGACCGGAGCGCTTCAATCTGAGCGGGAATCTTGGCGTTGTATGTCGCGTGAACCTGGTAAAACGTTATGCCTTGGTCGAGTAAAGCCAGTGCCTGTGCACGTTGCCCCGTGCGATTCAGCGCCATCGCATAATTCTGGCGGAAATCCGAATGAAATAGTTGATCGAGATGATAGGCGATAGAAACCTGGACTAGACTTGCTTTTGGCTGATGCTCAGCGTTAAGGACGATCCCGTAAAACTCGTGAAGAAAATAATCGTCGGAATTGACGACGAGGTTCTTGGACAAGAGGCGATCGGCGTGGGCCAGATCGTCACCACGGCGTCGCAACCAGAAAGATTGCGCCAGTAATTGGACGTCAGTCGGATTGTGCGTCAGGTAAACTGCGGTGGACAGAGATTGGATCGCTTCGTCTCCAGCGTTCTTATGGAATGCGCGGTAACCTTGATCAGAAGCCAACTTAGCCACCGCCACCCCTCCACCGATGACCAGAAGAAACAGCCCGGCAATGACTGACCCGGTTCTCACCCCCGTCTGCCATCGGGAGACATCAACCTCAGCGCCCGACTGTCCGAGAAAGTAACCAGACGCCACAAGCCACCAGATTTGCCCGGCCGGAAAATACCAACTAAAGTCCAAGCCGGCGGCGATCGTAAATGCCAGCCACGCGGCGAACCATCCTCGTTTCAACCAACGGTCGTTTTCGTCGGCCCGTTGCACCGTTCGCCAGCCGGCCCGGCCGACGAGGTACACCACGCCGAGCCACAATCCCAGACCGATAATCCCCGTTTCAGCTAAAAGCTGGGCATAGAGATTATGGACGAATTTTGGCTGTTCCTGAATGTCTTGTGTATACCTCGGAAAAACCCGCTCGTAGGTGCCAAGCCCCCAACCCAGCCATGGCCGGTCCTGCCACATCCGCCAGGCTACCCGGTTAAACTCGAGGCGTTGGCTCCAGCTTGAGGCGACATGCTGGCTCGTAATCAAACTTTCGAAACTCGATTTCTTCCATCCCATGAAAGCGCCGGCCACCAGCACTAAACAGAGTGAACCGACCAATACTCTTCGAGCTCGGCCGCCCTTCGACAAGCTCAGGGACTGAATGGGGGGGGTTCTTTTCATTTCCTGAGCGACCATGCCATTATTATCAGTGCCTGAGCGCGGCCCGCGGGCTGAAGTCGAAGGCCGGCCCGGATGTTCCTTTAGTCGCCACCAGAATATAAGCCCGATCGGTGCCACAGCCGCCGCGAAAGAGGTGAGCGATAGGGTGAAAATCCAGGTGGCCATGACAATCGCGGTCGCCACCCAAATCCACCGCTTCTTCGGATACGCGATCAAGAGTACCACGCTCACCAAAACACCCCAAAGCAAGTATCCGCCAAGGCCATTCGCGTTGTAGAGCAAACCCATGGCCCGCTGGTGTTCTTTTAAGCCGAGAGAAATAGCGTACCCCGACATCAAAGCCTGGGTCGTCAAGAGAACCCATGTCGTGCGCTGGAGGAAATTGTGACTTCGGCTGAACGGGGCCGCCAGCCAGGTCACCAGGGCGCCGACTCCCAGCCAGAGCAAACTGACCTCGCTGATGTATCGCAACCGAGAAATAAAAAAGGTATTAATCCAGGCGAAAACAAGAAACGCGATCCACCAGGTCCAAACTCCTCCCCTAGGAATGGAGAAGCGCCGGAAAGCCCATAAGCTCAGTAAACCGCCGACGAGAATGCAGATGGCGCCGAGGCCCAGGTCGTCAGTCTGAAACGTAAAAACCGCCGGCAAGGTCAAGACAATAATACCTAAAGCTATGACGGCGTATGGAAGGGATTCGGTTTGCGGTTGAGCGGACATGAGTAGGGGGGAAAAGAATCTAACTACAGTTTACTTCAAAAGAAAAATAAAAAGAAGGGCCTTGGCCCTTCTTTTTTTCGATACCCAAAGTCTATCGACTGATTATGGGCATGCGCTATCCGTACACGTTGATGGAGCTGCTGTCCCTGTGCTATCTGTCTTCCCAACATCATTGATGTAGTAGAAGTTTTTGCTGCCACCTTCCAACTGGGTGTAGAGAACGTAGTGCTTATTTGCAGTTGTACTGGACCAATAATTATATTCTCGCATTGGATCAGCCGAACCAGTACTTGGCGGTAGAGGTAGGGCTGCGGAGTACGTTGAGACAAGGGCGGTCTTGAGAGTCACCCAATCTGCGGTACAACCAGTTATAGCTGCCCCACCATAAACGCATTCAGCGGTGGTTGAGGCTGGATAGGCGTCACTGTGATCATCAAAGTACAAGGCTAGGGCCGAGCGTAGAGAGGACAAGTCTGCTTGACGCTTCGCGTCACGGGCCTTTTCCCGCGCCCCGTTTAAGGCGACAAGACCAATGGCCGACAAAATACCGATGATGGCGATCACGACCAGCAGTTCGATGAGTGTAAAGCCTTTCTTTTGTTGTTGTTGTTTCATACTGTCACCTCCTTTCGAGGTTTGCCGTGTTTGATGGTTGTAGCGATCACGGATCCGTGCTGATCCCTACGATCGGAATAGGCCGATATCAAGGCAGGCATTAGGATGAATTTTTATCCACAGTTGATTATAGCACCAATTGCCGTGTTTGTCGAAGATTCGCTGACCTTAGCCAATACCGCGGGCGACCCTTCGACCGGGCTCAGGGGGTAAAAAGATTCCTCATATTCAGTGCCTGAGCGGAGTCGAAGGCCATGATGAAAAGCCAGCCCTTTGACAAGCTCAGGAATGAAGAAGGAGAACTTATTCGCATTCAGTGCCTGAGCTTGTCGAAGGCCAGCTAGTTTAGTTGGTGCCATTCTCCATTGATCAGTTTCTCCTTTTTCTGCCTCGTCCATCCTTTGATTTGTTTTTCGCGGGTCCGGGCCGCCTCAAGGCTATCATAGGCTTCGAGATGGGCTACTCGCTTTACGCCGTGTCGCCGAGTGTACTTACTGCCATAGTGAGAAAGATGCTGATCCATCCGGTTCGCGGGCGAACGGGTACAGCCAGTGTAATAACTTCCGTCGAGGCACTCGATAATGTACACGTGCCAATACCATTGTTCATACATAAAACTCCAGGCCGGTCACCAAGTCATCCCGATTGTAGTGCTTGACCAGCAAAATGTCAACTTGCCCTTCGACCATTCGGCCTTGCGCTCATAGCCGAGAGGCAAGCCCAGGGAATAAATGCTTTTCCTCTTCAGTTCCTGAGCGCGGCCCGCAGGCCGCAGTCGAAGGACGCGGTACTGCCTGCAACCAGCCCTTCGACACGGCTCAGGGAATGAACGCAATCGGCTCAACAGGTGAATAAGTTTTCTCCTTTTTCAGTGTCTGAGCCAAGTCGAGGGGCAGGTCGGGCTTTAGGAAATTGCGCTCGAGAGGTTGTAGAGTGGGAGCAGAATCGCCATGACAATCACGGCCAC
>JACQBO010000020.1 GCA_016194465.1 Candidatus Kerfeldbacteria bacterium | reverse complement strand
GGAAACATGACGTCAAATATTTTCCCCATTTTCGGCTGGTCGAGTGGCAAGACACAACCCGTCAGCATGGTGACCAGTTCTTTGCGCTGTTTCCACTGGCCCCACTTTTTGGCTTGGCCAAAAATCCGATCGATGGCCGTTTGCCGTACCGAGCACGCCACCACGCCGATCAGGTCAGCTTGTGTTTCATCATCGGTCACGGCAAATCCTAGGTGCTCCAAAATTGATGACAAGCGCTCGCCATCCGAGACGTTCATTTGACATCCGTAGACGTGCAAAAAGTATTTCTTGGTCCTGGGCAACGTTGAAGGATTCATGCGGGCAGAGTGTATCAAGTTTTTTCCTCTGGCGCAAGCCTTGGCCCCGCACCACAATAAAAAACAACCTTTGAGAAAAAAGTCGTGTCGAAGCCGATATGAGCCTTCAAGAATTATTTTGAGTTGAGGCTATTGTGGTGCGGGGTTGACATCAGCCCCAAAATACTCTAAGATCGGCCCAGTTCATTCCACCACGACCTTGTCTCGAAGGAGGCAGTATGGGTACTTCGTGCCCCGTTCCAAGACCCTGGACAATCATCTTCGACGGCGACGACACCCTGTGGCTGTGCGGAGAATTCTACCGCCAGGCCGAGGCCGGTTGTATCGACTTACTCAAGTCCATCCAGTTCGAGGGGACATTGGACAAAGTAACGCTCGTCGCCCTCCAGCGTAAAATCCAACGGGCCTTAATGAGAAGACACGGATTTTACCTGACCATCTTTGAGGATGCCTGGTCAGAGACCTACCGGCAGCTCTGTGACCGCCAGGGGCAACGATTTGACCGTGGAGTTGATCGCGAGCTGCAGCAGATGTCCGGCGCCATCCACGCCGCCGCCTACCCAATCTTTCCTGGGGTACTGGCCATGCTGGCCGAGCTCCGAGAGCAAGGTCATATCTTGCATCTTGTCACCTTAGGCGATGAGACATTCCAGCGCTCCAAGGTTCAGCGCAACGGACTCGAGGCGGCGTTTAGTCAAGCGCATGTTGTCCAACATGGCAAAGGCACCATTATGTACCACCTGGCGAGTGGCCAACAGACGATGATGGTCGGAGATTCGCTGCCGAGCGATATCCAACCCGCCAAACGTCTGAGCATCCAGCCCGTCTGGATCGATCACAGCAACGACGAATGGCACATCGGTGATGGTTCCCAGGATCTCAAAGGCGTGCACGTCATCGACCGGGTCACTGAATTACCCAAGCTGATCGCTCGCCTCGACGGATAGCCGCAACCCTGGTTGCGGTTTTTTTTATATCTTCCCTGACCGGCGAGCAATATTCTTCTGGAGCAGTGGAATCCAGTGCTTCAATGTGACATTGACCGGTGCTTTTTTCCCCTGTACCCGGATCGTCAGCTTCGTGAGCGATTTTTCTTTATCACCAACCACGACCATAAAGGGCGCCTTCAATTTTTCGGCCTTTCGGATTTTGTACCCGACCGTTTCGTTGGCATCGTCGACGTGGGCGCGGATCCCGGCCTCGTGGAGCAGCATCCACAGCTTCTTGCCGATGACATTGTGCTTGGTGGCCACCGGAATGATTTGGACTTGGACGGGGGAGAGCCACAGCGGGAAATGTCCGCCGGTGTGCTCGATGAGAATGCCAAGGAACCGTTCGAAGGAACCGAAAATAGCGCGGTGGATCATGACCGGACGTTTCACCTGACCGTCTTCGTCATGGTATTCGAGCTGGAAGCGTTCGGGCATTTGGAAGTCCAACTGGATGGTGGCCACTTGCCAGGTACGGCCGAGCGCATCGTCAATGTGAACATCAATCTTGGGTCCGTAGAAGGCTCCGTCTTTTTCTTTGGTCTCATACACCAGCTTGGCTTTGCGGAGGGCTTCCTGAAGGCTCTTTTCTGCCCCTCGCCACGTCTTTTCCTCTCCCAGGTGATGATCAGGCATGGTGGCTAGTTTGAACGAAGGAACAAGCCCAAAGAGCTTGTAGAACGATTTTATGAGGCTCAAAACCCCCTCAATTTCCTTCTGCACCTGGTCCGGGCGGCAATAGATATGGGCATCGTCCATGGTGATTTGCCGCACCCGGAGGAGGCCACCAAGTGCCCCGTGGAGCTCATGGCGATGCAGCCGGCCAATTTCCGACAGGCGCAGAGGTAGGTCGCGGTAACTGCGCAGGCGCGAGGCGTAAATCTTGGTCGACGACGGACAATTCATGGGTTTCAGGGCGGTGTCATGATCATCAACCTTGAGCGTGAATATGTCTTGTCGAAAATGTTCCCAGTGTCCCGACGTCTTATATAGTTCGGCGGTATTCATAATCGGGGTTGACGTTTCCCAGTAGCCGGCCGCGTCATGCATCTCCCGCCAAAATTGTTCTAGCTGGCGCACGATAATCATACCATTCGGGTGCCAGAAGGGCGCACCCGGGGCGACATCTTGAAACGAGAACAAATCCAATTCTTTGCCTATTTTCCGGTGGTCACGGTTGGCCGCCTCGGTTTGCTGGGTGAGGTAGTGGTCAAGTTCCGCTTTGGTGCCAAAGGCCACGCCGTAGATCCGCTGGAGCATCGGTTTCTTCGCATCACCTCGCCAGTACGCGCCGGCGGCATGGGTCAGCGCAAAGGACTCATTGTTAATTTCTCGCGTGTTCTTCACGTGACCGCCGCGACAGAGGTCAGTGAAATTACCGATGCGGTAAAAGGTAATGGTTTCTCCCTTGCCCCGGAGCTCATCCATGAGTTCTTGCTTAAACGGCTGGGTCGCCAGGTAGGTATCAGTGGCCTGGTCGCCAATCGGCACTTGCCGCATTTCCAGGCCTTGCTTCACCAGCTGCTTCATTCGTTTCTCCAGCGGCGGCAAATCCTCCGGCGTGACCGGCCGGCCAATGTCGATGTCATAATAAAAACCATGCTCGATGGTCGGACCAAGGGCCAGCTTGGCCTGGGGAAATTTTTCCAATACAGCACTCGCCAGGAGGTGAGCCAGGGTGTGACGGATGTGCTTGACGGATTCCTGTTTGTTCGCGATGTTTGGAGCCATACAATCGATGCAAATAAGTCCACGCATCAAGGATGCCTGGGTCCAGTCATGTAACCGGAGGTTCCACCCATGGTTCCTGTCAGGGTCAGCCCGACGGGCACTTTTTTTTGAGCTTAGGCCGACACGGCACCAGTGGTACTGGGTTGGTGACCCAGTCAATTGCTCAACCCCATCTTACCAGACCAGAGTAAAAAAGTCAAAAATTACTGGACGGCCGGCTTGACCAAAACAGTAATGCTTTCCGGCCGGCCGGCGGTACTGGTTCGCCACCACGGAGAAAAGCGTACGCCGGCGGTTTTCACCAGGCGCGACCCTAAGAGTTTGCTCTGGATGGCCGTCCGGTCGAGATTGACAAGGGTGGCTGGGGCGAGGAGTGGACTTGATGGCTTGATAAGCGCCGAGCCTTTCGCCTTGATATGCAAGACAATCGAATCCTTGGTTGGCTGGTCGCCGGCGTTGATGATGGGTTGATCCATCGTCCTGAGGACCTGGTCGTCCGTCAACGTTTGTGACAATTCTTGCGTCATGATTTTTTCGAGATCTGATGGCTCATAGGTGACGACCACTCCATTGGCAGCAACCGTCACTTGGTATGTATCACTCGGAACGCTGGCGGCTGGCTGGCTGCTGACCGAGACCGGCAACAAGGCCTTGAATAAGCCCCGCGTACTCTGCCCAAAACTATCAGCGATCTTGGCCTGGGCCTGGTCACTGGCTTTCGTTAAATCATCAAGGCTGAGCGTGCCGGCCGCCTGTCCTAATCCGCCAGTCAACGGCGTGGTGATCTGACCAAAGATTTTATCCTGGCTCGATAGGTGCAGAGCAACTATGATCAGTCGCCCGGCCGGCAGGTTGCCGTCTGCCCCGACTGGATCTGCCACGACCTCGGCGGTGACGCTGCCGCCGGCCGGGACGTCGAGCCGCTTTTGCGTCCGGACAATCACGCCACCATCGGACTGTAACCTGGTGCCGGCGCTGAGCGGCTGAACCCGAGCGGTGTGGTTTTCAATGGTAATGGTGCCGTGCGCATGAGCGGGAACGGTCGTGGTTCCATTCGTCGATACCGCGGCGGTGACGGTGTCGGATTGGGGAGTGACGGCAACGGAACCAACCAGATCGTGGTCATGTTCGGCCTGCGGTCCGACGGTCACATCGAAGGCGGCGGTCACGGGCTGCCGAAGCGGGGTGACCGTAATGACCGTCTTCGAGAGGGTAATGTAGATGACGCTTAAAAAAGTGCCCACCACCACCATGATGAAACCGATGGTCACTGGTCGATAGAGACGTTGCAAATGAGCCTGGCTGAAGGGGGGCATGACTATTCGAGGATACACTGGCCCAGGAGTTTTTCCAAGGCTTGGCGGAGGTCACTGGTTAAGGCGACACGATGCTCGGTGGGGACGAGTTTTTCCTGCGCTCCTTTGCGCACCAATAGTTCTACCGGTCGATCACCGGTGGCGCCATTGAGTAACGTTTTGAGTTCGGCGAAAAGGGACGGCGTCGTTGTTTCCAGGGCGACGGCAATCCGGACCGGGGCGGGTGACTCGCCTTGGCGGTTCGGCAGGGCAAGCTCGTGTGCGCTGTCGACCAGCATTTTCCACTCCCCATCTTTGGCATTTGTTTTGCCTTCGGCCACAATCAGGCGCCCTTCTTGCCAGAGGTTGACCGTTTGGCGGAAGACACTGGGAAACACCACCACTTCGATCACGCCCGTCGTATCTTCCAGGCGGACAAAGGCCATGGGTTCATTGGTGCGGGTGGTAATCTGCTTGACGCTCGAAACCATGCCCCCAATTTTCACCCGCCGACTACCATGATCTTTAAGGTTGGCAATCGGTTCGGCCATCTGAGAGAGAAATTCCCGGTATTCATTCAGGGGGTGGTCGGTCAGATACAAGCCAAGCAGGTCTTTTTCCCACTGCCCACGCTGACGCTTGGGAGCCGGCGTCGAAGGCTTGAGACGCAATGTCGGTGCGTGGGAGGTCGGTAAACTGCCAAAAAGATTCGATTGTCGTTGATTCGATTCTTGTTCCGCCCCACGGGCGTATTTCAGGAGGTCGCTCACGTTGTCGAGAATGTGCTGCCGCTCGTCGAGCGCATCGAGGGCGCCGACTTTGGCTAAACTCTCCAGCGACTTTTTGTTCAAGTCTTTATGCTGAATCCGGCGAAGAAAGTCATCGAGGCTGACAAATGATCCACCAGATTGACGCTCCGTGATGATGGACCGGATCAGGTTGTCACCAACATTCTTGATGGCACTCAGGCCAAACCGGATCCGCCTTGATTGGCCGCGCTCGTCGGCCACGACGGTAAATGACGCCTCGCTTTCATTGACGTCGGGTGGCAAAACAGAGAGGCCCATCCGCCGACTGTCGTCTATTTCCAGGGCGATGCGATCGGTGTTATGTTGGTCACTGGTCAGTAGGGCGGCCATGAATTCGGCCGGGTACTTGGCTTTACAATAAGCAGTCTGGTAGGCAATCACGGCGTAACAGGCTGCATGCGATCGATTGAAACCGTAGCGGGCAAACGGTTCGATAAAATCAAAAATCTTTTCCGCCGTTTGCCTGGTGATCTGGTTGCCGATGCAACCTTGAATAAACTTATCCCGTTGTTCCTTCAGCAGTTTAGCGATCTTCTTGCCCACCGCTTTACGCAAGACATCTGCTTCACCCAAACTAAAGCCGGCCAGGTCTCGGGCGATCTGCATGACTTGTTCCTGATACACGGCCACGCCGTATGTCTTCGACAAGATTGGTTCCAACCGACGATCGAGGTACTGCGGCACATATTTTTTGTGTTTGCCGGCAATGAATTGAGGGATCAGTTCCATTGGCCCCGGGCGATACAGGGCGACCATGGCAATAATGTCCTCGAGGGTCGTCGGTTTCAGCTCGCGTAAATATCGACGCATACCCCCGGACTCCATTTGAAAGACGCCGATCGTCTCGCCACGCTGGAGGAGGCTAAAGGCCGCTTGATCCGTCAACGGAATGGTATCCAAATTGAGATCGACCTGATGGGTGCGTCGAATACGGTCAAGACAATTTTCGAGAATCGTCAGGTTCGATAAACCCAAGAGGTCCATTTTAAGCAAGCCAAGGTCTTCGATGGGGTGCAGGGAATATTGGGTGATGATCGATTGATCGTCCGGACCGGCGTATTGGACAGGCATATACTGAGCCAAAGGTTCTTTGGTGATGACCACGCCACAGGCATGTCGCGAGGCGTGCCGCGCCACCCCTTCCAGTTTTTTTGCCGTTTCCAATAGCCGGCGTCCATCTTGGTCATGGTCAAAAATCTCTTTCAGCTCGGGGACATTCTGGAGTGCCTGGTCGAGCGTCGCGAACATGGGGATGAGTTTGGCCACCCGGTCGCAGTAACTGTAGGGCAAGCCAAGCACCCGACCCACGTCCCGGATCGCGGCCCGGGCGGCCATGGTCCCAAAGGTAATGATTTGGGCCACATGGTCACGGCCGTATTTTGATTCGATGTAGCGGAGGACCTCGTCCCGTCGGGAATCGGCGAAGTCCATGTCGATATCAGGCATGGCAATCCGCTCCGGATTGAGAAACCGCTCGAATAAGAGTTCATACTTCAACGGGTCGACATTGGTGATATTGAGGAGGTAAGAGACGATCGATCCGGCCGCCGATCCACGCCCGGGACCGACGATAATGCCTTGGTGCTTGGCCCAGTTGACCAGGTCTTGGACAATCAAGAAGTAGGTGGCGAAGCCGGTCGTTTCAATCACGGATAATTCAAACCGCAGCCGCTCTTCAATCTCTGGCGTGCTCAGCCCGTAACGGGTGGGGATGCCAGATCGGCACAACTCGGTCAGCAGGGCGTTGGCCGTGTACCCTTCGGGCACGGGATAGTGTGGTAGCTGTACTTGGCCGAGCGGGATGGCTACTTGGCATCGCTCGGCGATGCGCACCGTGTTGGCCAGGGCTTCCGGTGTCTCGACAAAGGCGGCGGCCATTTCCGCTGGTGAGCGAAACGAAGCATCGACCTGGCGCATACTCATCCGGTCAGTATCCGTCAATTGTTTTTTCATTTGAATACAGAGGAGGATGTCCTGCGCCTCGGCGTCTTCCGGTCGCAAGTAGTGGCTATCGGCCGTAGCGACCAGTGGCGCCCCGGTCAGGTGGCTTAACCGTTTCAGCGCCTGATTGACCACAGCTTGTTCCGGTAGATTTGGGTGGTCTTGTAGTTCCAGAAAATAATGGTCCGGCCCGAAGATCCTTTGGTATCGTTCGATGACTTCCCGCCCAGATTCTTCACCATGAGCGATAATCGTTTGCGCAACCTCACCTTTCAGACAGCCGCTAAGGGCGATAATACCTTGGTGGTACTGCTGAAGGAGTTGATGGTCAACCCGCGGTCGATAGTAAAACCCCTCGATATGAGCGATAGTCGTCAGTTTGATCAAATTCTGATAGCCCGCCGAATTTTCGGCCAGGAGCGTCAGGTGGTAATTTTTTTCATCAATTTTGGCCCGTTTCTCTTTGTGCCCATGTGGCGCAACATAGGCCTCGATGCCAAGAATCGGCTTGAGTCCCGCTGCCTTTGCTTTTTGGTAAAATTCAACAATCCCATACATGACCCCGTGGTCCGTCAAAGCGACCGCCGTGGCGCCCTGGGCCTTGGCAAAATGAACCAGGTCATCGATCTTGGGCAGGCCGTCGAGCAGGGAATAGTGACTATGGACGTGGAGGTGGACGAACGATGGAGGCATAGCGAGGAAGCAGCTGGTCAGTCCCGACCACCTGTAGCACCATCAGCGACGGAGGATCTAAAAATCGTCCCCGTCGTTTGATGCGCGCGTGCTGGACCGGCGGGTTGACCGCCGTCGTTGAAACATGTTGATAAGCTGTTTCACCCCTTCAGCCAAGAGGCCGAGCTGGACGTGGGTGGAGGTTAGTTTTTCCTTAATCGTCCGCAGGATGTCGTCGATCGTTTCCAAACGGTGTCGGAAATCTTCGGTCAGGCCCTGAATGCTCCGCATGATCCGGATCATGTAGACAAAAAACCAGATGGCCATGGCCAGCCCGGCGGCTACGGCCAGGGACAAGGTATAGTAGAGAATGTCACGGGCAATCATGCTCTCAGTATACCACATCGGTTGGTCGCTCGGTAGTTTCTAGACAGCCGGGTCATTTTTTGATACACTCCGGCCGATATGAAGCCTCAAGGCGATCTCCAGCTGGCGATCGGATACTGGCTGGTCAGCCATAAAAACCAACTGCGGACCTGGTGGGCCATCAGCTTGCTCGCTTTCATCGGATTGAGCTTACTCTGGCTGGTGGTGTTCTTTACTGTTTTTTTTGGTCAGCAATCCCGCCTTGATGCCCAGCTTTTTCGGTCGATCAACCGGGTGGCCGATGTCCATGTGCCGGCCAACCTTCGACCGCGACCCCTGCAACCGACCGCCGCGGCGATGGTGCAGCGCGACCTGCACCATCTCGATCTCGTGGCAACGGTCACCAACCCCAATCAGGACTGGGGTGCTCGTGCTTTCAGGTATCACTTTACGGTTGGCGGTGTTTCCCTGCCGGCCCAACACACCTGGGTCAATCAGGGTAGCAGCCGCCCCGTCGTCCAGCTCAATGCGGTGATCGATGGTGGGACAGCCGGGACCGTCAGTTTAGTCATTGATCAAATCAATTGGGCCCGGGCCAATGCCGCGGCGTTACCAGAGGCAATTTTTTCGGTCGACCGCCCGACGCTCACGCCAACGTCAGTCTCGGTCGGTGGCCAGACAATCTCGACCCTCAGCGTTCACGCCAACATGACTAACCGATCGGTCTATAATTTTTACCATGTGGAAATTCCGGTCATCGCCGTGTCCGGGACAACCGTCGTGGCCATTGATCAAGTCACCATTGATCGCTGGGCGACGCTGACGGCCAAAGCCGTGGCGACCACGTGGCCGTATCCAGTCGCCGGCGCCAGCGACGTGCAGATTCAACCCCAGGTCAACCGCTTCGACGCCGATAACGTCTACCGCTAGTCATGGCCACCCTCAGCGGTCGGCAAATCATAAAAGGATTTGACCTGGCGTTCATGACTATGACCGCGGTGCTCTTGCTGATCGGCCTGGCGGCGCTGTATAGTTTCGCCCTCCATGTGGCCAAGCCAGATTATTCCTTTCTCTTGAAACAGACGGCATTTGCCGCCGCCGGTTTTGCCGCGGTCGGCTTGCTGATGCGTTTTGACTACCGCAGGTTAGCCGGCATCCACTGGCTCCTGTATGGGATCGCGGTAGCCAGCTTGGTGGTGGTGCTGATGTTTGGCCGCACTGTCCATGGCACGACCGGGTGGTTTGTGCTCGGCGGCCTTCAACTGCAACCGGTGGAATTTGTCAAAATTATTATGACCATCGTGCTGGCCAAGTTTTTTTCCGACCATGGCCACGAGCTCCATCGTTTTTCCATCGTGGCGGCCAGCGGTCTGCTCACCGCCGTGCCAGTCGGTCTGGTCATGCTCCAGCCCGATCTTGGTTCGGCAGTGGTCATCGTCGGTATCTGGATTGGTTTATTGATTATCCTGCCCATCCCCAAAAAATTCTTGGGCGCCATTGTGGCCGGCCTTATCGTGACGGCGGTCATTGGCTGGTTCGGCTTCCTGCATCCATATCAAAAAGACCGTCTGCTGAATTTCTTTAACCCGGGGCGGGATCCTTTAGGGAGCGGCTATAATGTCCGCCAGGCGGTGACCGCCATTGGGTCTGGCTTGCTCAGCGGTCGGGGTCTCGGCCTTGGTCCCCAGTCACAACTCAACTTTGTTCCGGAGCGGCAGACGGATTTCATCTTTGCTACGATTGGCGAGGAACTGGGATTTATCGGCGCCACGATTGTCATTGTCGCTTTTGGCATCTTTTTCTGGCGCTTGCGCCAGCTGCTCGCGAAAACACGAGATTCTTTTAGTTTTTTACTCGGGGTTTCTTTGGGTATGATGCTGTTTATCCAGGTGGCCATCAATATTGGCATGAATCTCGGACTTTTCCCGGTCACCGGTATTCCTTTGCCGTTCTTGAGTTATGGAGGGAGTTCCCTCATCGCCAGTTTTCTGGCCGTTGGTTTGCTGGAGAGTATGGTCATTCGTCAACGATTTACGCCGCTGTAGGCTCGAGGCCGACTTGACCCCGTTAGAAGTGGATCGGAGACCAATCTAGGCACATGACGTATCGGTTAGAATAATGACGCTCGATCCGTAAGCTTGGCTGGCCCTATTTCTCAACGGGGTTGACGAATTTGTCGCCCATGGTATGATCATGACCTAGACTCTTTTGGCCTATGCGCGCGGACGCCCCACATCCATTTTCCGGCGGGAAAGACATGCAAATTCTTTCTGTCTGCCCGTTATGCCAGGCGCACTATAATCCGCTCAAGACCCAGATTATGGCCGAGCGTGATGATTCGCATCTCTTGTTTCTCGAATGTCGACAGTGCGGTAGTGCGGTGGTGGCAGTGGTCACCTCGGGCATGAGCGGCCTGACATCGGTGGGCATGGTGACGGACCTGACTAGCCAAGAATTGTTCCCGTCGCAGCACCACCACCCGGTGTCGGCCGACGACGTCATCACCCTCTACCAATGGCTAGAACATCAGGATCGATGGCCCAGTGCCTTCTTCCCCGGCTCATCAATAGGGGACACAACTGGTTAATCTACCGTATGGAATCTCTGGCATTATCTGCCGCCCAGCGAACGCTGACTGGCAAACAAACCGATCGTCTTCGTCGACAGGGCTTGGTACCGGCCGTCCTCTATGGGCACGGCGTGAAGAATGAACTGTTGCAGGTTGAATCTGGCACGCTCCAAAAGGTCCTGCGTCGCGCCGGCTCTTCCAGTCTGGTTGATTTACAGATTGGTCACAACACGCCGGTCAAGGTTTTGATTCAGGGTATCCAGCGTCATCCCACGGTTTCCGCGGTGACGCATATTGATTTTTTCCAAGTCCGCATGACCGAGAAGTTGCAAACAGATATTGAACTGCATCTGGTGGGAGAATCGCCGGCCGTGAAAGAGCAGAGTGGGATTTTGATCCGCACATTAGACAAATTGAAGATTGAGTGTTTGCCGGCTGACCTCGTGCCTTCCCTTGACGTGGATATCAGCCAACTTAAAACGTTCGCTGACCGGATCCATGTCCGTGACTTAGTCCTACCATCGGGTATTGTGACGCTGGATAAGCCCGATGAGGTCGTGGCCAGTGTGACCCCGCCGCGCAGTGAAGCAGAACTTGAGGCACTGAAGGGCGTGGTAGAAGAGGATGTCACCGCGGTTGGCGTCGTGGAGAAAGAAAACAAGGAAGAGGAAACCGAAGAACCGCCTCCGGCCGAAGCGCCGAACCCCAAGTCGAAAGAATAAATCATATCTCCACCACCGTGCCAAAAAAGAACATCCAAAAAAACGCACCTCCGGGCATCGTGCCGCCTCCGCCTCAACCGCTGTCGGAGGAGCCCAACACCGAATCTTCATCTTCACCAGCCGCGACAGTTGTGGTGGGCCGCAGAAAATCTCCCACCGGCTGGTCCCGCTGGCGCTGGTGGATTATTGGTGGTTCGGGTGCGCTGCTGTTGGGTGCGGCGGTGTTCGTTGGCTGGGTAATTTTCCAGGGGCCAACTTCGACCGACCATAGCAATTCCGCCCCATTGTCCAACAACAACGCCGCGGCTGTTTCGTTAGTGCCGCGGCAGATTGACGGTGTATTGGTTGCTCCGGACAAGGCCAACACTCGTATTTATGCGGTGATGGTTGAAAATTTGATCCAGGCACGACCCCAGTCGGGGCTCGATAAGGCCAGCCTGGTGTTCGAAACGCTCGCCGAAGGTGGCATCACACGTTTTATGGCCCTTTTCCCGGTTGGAGTTGAGGTGAAAGAGATTGGTCCGGTTCGCTCGGCGCGACCTTATTATGTCCACTGGGCGGAAGAATTCGATGCCCTGTATGTCCATGCGGGTGGAAGTCCCCAGGCCTTGGACTATCTTCGTTCTAGCCACCCACATACGGTTGATTTTAACCAATTCTATCATGGCGGTAATTTCATTCGTGACGATTCGCGGGCCGCACCGCACAACCTGTACACGTCGACGACCAAGCTCTATCTTGGTATTCAACAAGTTGCCCCAGACTTGAAGCCTAATTTTGCCAGCTGGTCGTACAAGGACGAGCCCTCAATCGACGCCCGTCCGACCGACACCAAAGATCTAGTGATTGATTTTTCTTCATTCAATTACAAAGTGACCTACAAGTACGATTCAGTTCAGAATCAATACCAGCGTTTTATTGGGGACAAGCCGCATGTAACTCGCGACGGCAATACCATCTATACCAAAAACGTGGTGATCGAATTCGCGAAGATAACGCTCTACCCGAATGAGAAAGAGCGACTGGATATCCAGACCGAAGGCACGGGTAAGATGTTGCTGGTCCGCGACGGCCAAGTGATCACTGGCACCTGGAAAAAAGATAGCCCGGCCGGCCGAACACAGTGGCTTGATGATCAAGGACAAACCTTGTCTCTCGATCGGGGTACCACCTGGGTCGAGGTCTTACCCGAAGGCCGGACCATCACCTATTAATGTTTTTCCAAGCGGCCATGACGCGGACGGCGCGACCGTCATTGTTCGTGGTCGTGCGGTAGGTTGGTAGACACTCGGCCATCAACGCTCGGACGGCCGGCGCTTGGCTCGGGTCGATTTCCAATACCAGCCCAAGCGGCATCAAAGCCGAAGCGGCGAGAATACAGGGGCGGATGACGTCCAACCCGTCGACCCCACCAGCCAGCGCTTGGGTCGGTTCATGCCCGGCGAGGCTTGATACCTGGTCAGGACGGAGGTAGGGGAGATTGGCGACAATCAGGTCAACCGGCCGGTCCACGCCATCAAGCAGCGCATGGTGGATCCAGCGGACCTGGCTGAGCCCTAGCTGCCCGGCATTGGCGTGGGCGACTTGGAGGGCGGCAGCGGAGGTATCGGTGGCTTGGATGCGCCACGCGGGCCGTTCCGCCGCCAAGGTCAGGGCGATCATACCGGAACCGGTCCCCACGTCGACGACGGAGAGGTGTTCGGGCAGGTTGGTGCTTAATACGGTCTCGATCAGAAGCTCGGTCGCCGGCCGGGGGATGAGCACATCCGGGGTAACGACAAACGGGCGGCCAAAAAATTCTTGCCGGCCGGTGAGATAGGCAATCGGGGTTCCGTGCTGGCGTTGGGCAATTAAATTTTGAAACCGTTGTCGTCCATCGTCGTCGATACCCTGGTGCAGCTCGATCAGGAGAGACGTCCGATCGGTCCGGCAGGCATGGGCGAGGAGAAGTTCCGCATCTAAGCTCGGAGAGTCACTCGTATGCTCAAGCGCGTGGCGGCCAAAGGTTAGGACCGTGGCGACGGTCATGGGGTCGCCGTCCGTTTCTTTCCTTCCGCCTGGTGCAACGTTTGGAGAAGTTCGAGGATGTCACCGTCAAGCAGGCGGTCCAATCCGTGCAGACTTAGGCCGATTCGGTGGTCAGTTAGCCGATCCTGTGGGAAATTATACGTCCGGATTTTTTCTGAACGATCACCACTGCCGATCTGACTTTTGCGCAGGCTGGACTCGTGGGCGCGTTTTTCTTCCTCCTGACGGGCCAAGAGACGAGATCGCATCACCGCCATCGCTTTGAGACGGTTTTGTGTCTGTGATCGTTCGTCCTGCATGGACACGGTAATTCCCGTAGGAACGTGGGTCATGCGAATGGCCGAGTACGTCGTATTCACCGATTGGCCTCCGGCACCGCTTGAGGTCGAGGCAATAATTTTTAAGTCTTTGGGGTCAATAAAAAATTCCGCATCTTCCGCCATCGGGACCACGGCCACCGTCACGGTTGAGGTATGCACCCGGCCACTTTTTTCCGTGTCGGGTACGCGCTGAACGCGGTGCACGCCGCTTTCATAGCGCATTGATCGGAACACTTCTTGACCAGTGATTTCG
>JACQBO010000034.1 GCA_016194465.1 Candidatus Kerfeldbacteria bacterium | reverse complement strand
GTGGCGATACTCTTCTACTTTCTCTTTCATATCGTCTGGCACATCAGATTGCACAAATTCTTTACCCATTTCATCCTTGTAGATCTCGGCTTTGCGTTCGAAGAGGTCGATAATACCCGTAAAGGTTTCGGCTGCGCCGATCGGTAGTTGGATCGGGTGGGCATTGGTCGTCAGGCGATCGTGGATCGACTTGAGGTCAAAGTAAAAGTCGGCGCCCATCCGGTCCATTTTGTTGACAAAACAAATCCGCGGCACGCCAAATTTTTCCGCCTGGTGCCAGACGGTTTCCGATTGCGGCTCAACGCCGGCCACGCCGTCGAACACGACCACGCCGCCATCGAGCACCCGGAGCGATCGCTGGACTTCAACGGTAAAGTCAATGTGGCCCGGCGTATCGATCAGGTTGATCCGGTGATCTTTCCAGAAACAGGTCGTCGCGGCGGCGGTAATGGTAATTCCTCGTTCTTTTTCCTGTTCCATCCAGTCCATTTCCGCCGCGCCCTCATGCACTTCGCCGATTTTGTGCTTCTTTCCGGTGTAGTACAAAATTCTTTCAGACACCGTGGTTTTCCCCGCATCAATATGGGCAATAATTCCTATATTTCGAGTTTGTTCCAATGAGTATTCGCGGGGCATAGATTATACCTTCACCAGATCGATGAGTTGCTGGAGATGATACTTTGTTGGCTTCAATCCGGTTAATGGATCAATGTTTGAGGTGAGAATTTTCTTGCTTTGGTGTAAGTACCACGATCCAGGTTCTTTGGCGTTGACCAGTTCGTAGATGGGCGTCAAATCGACCTGGCTCTTGGCGTCGCCGCGAAAATCGCCGAACGGCTTGGTCGGGTCGCTTTGCACCCGGAGCACAAAGCCATGGTGATAGGCAAAGACGTCAGCCGCCCGGTAGGTACTATGCACGGCCACGGCTTTCCCCCACTTCGAGTCAAATTCAATGCGTTTGTCCCAATCAGCCAAGAACTTGGCGCGCTCGTTCAGCTGGGCCATCACTGCATCGATGATTGACCAGCCTTGATCGATAATCGCCTGGTCCTTCTTGGTCGTCAGCCAGACGCCACGAAGAATAGCCGGGATCGAGAAGCTGGTGTAATTCGGGTCGGTCAGCTCCCACTGGCCGGTGTCTTCTTTATGGGCGTAGTCAACGAGCCATTCAATGGCTTTATCTTCGAACTGATCGTTGGGGATCAATCCACGGTGCATCAGATCTTCGTACACGAGCTGGGTACATGAATGTCCGGCTTTCAAGCCATGTTCATCATACTGTCCCCGGCCCACGCCCAAGGCCACATACTCCGGCCCAGGCGGGACTACACCACCGGTTGGCGTGTAGGCGACAAATTGAAAGTCGCAGTCAGAAAACTTTGGGTCAAAGGCGTGAAGCAGCCAACTGGCCACAACCTCGTCGAGGTGGGGTTTTTTGTGGGTGACGAGGGTCATGATCCGATCTCGAGATTTTCTATGATTTCCGCGGCATCAACCAGTTTCTTTTTTACATTCGATCCCATGGCATCAATCTCCGCGATCACCTCGACGTGCTTTTCTGAGTTCGGCAAGGATTGCAATAATCGTACGATCTGATCGAGGTAGTCATTGGCCTCTCGCAAATCGGCCCCCAGTTCATCTCGCTTCTGGTCACGGGGCATGGTTTTCCAAATATCAAAAAGTTTCGTCAATTTTTTATATTCTTCGTCAAACCATGTTTTGATGTCCTCCAGTTCCTCTTGCCGCGCCGACTCACCTGATTCAGATTTTTTATATGCCTGACCGAACAGTTTATTGATATCAATCTCCGTTAACAGTCGCGGTCCGTGTAATTGAAACTCGGCCTGGTCGTATTCCTCAGGGTTTGTCGGCAGCCCTCCTTCAGCAAAGGGAACTTTGCCCATACGTTTAGGCAAAGTGGGCAAAGGCGCGGCCTGCCCGCCGAAGCGGAGCCGGTGGGACCAGGGATTTTTCTGCCGCATACAAAGATCGCATATCGCCGTCGCTAAGCAAAATGAGCGAAGGCGCGGTTGGCTTCGGCCATGCGATGGATGTCTTGTTTCTTCTTGATGGCGTCGCCTTGGTTTTGACTGGCCTGGACGAGCTCTTCGGCCAGCTTGGCGGCCATCGGTCGGCCTTTCTTGGCTCGGGCGGCGCCGATGATCCAGCGGAAGGCGAGGGCCTGGCGGCGGCGGGGAGTGACTTCAATCGGCACCTGGTAGTTCGAGCCACCGACCCGGCGAGATTTTACCTCCACCACGGGCGCCACGTTTTTCAAGGCCGTTTCAAAAATAGGCAAAGGCTCTTGCTTTGTCTGGGCGTGGATGAGGTCAAAGCAACGATAAACGATTTTTTCCGCTACGCTTTTCTTGCCACGGGTCATGACGACATTAATAAACTTGCCCAGGGTTTCCGATTGATACTTCGGGTCAGGCAGAATTTCGCGAATGGGGGCTTGTTTGCTGCGCATACAGATTATGACTTAGCGCTTGGACGCTTGGCGCCGTAGATACTGCGGCCTTGGCGACGATCCTGCACGCCCTGGGTATCGTAGACGCCGCGGACAATGTGGTAGCGAACGCCCGGTAAATCTTTGACCCGCCCGCCACGGATGAGCACAATTGAGTGTTCTTGGAGGTTGTGGCCGATGCCGGGAATGTAGGCGGTGACTTCTTGGCCATTCGATAAACGGACCCGGGCGATTTTCCGCAAAGCCGAGTTCGGCTTTTTGGGGGTGGTGGTGGTGACTTTGACGCAGACCCCACGTTTAAACGGACTGCCTTGTTGCAGGTACGTCCGACGGCGCTTGACCGCGTTCATAATCGACTCCAAGGCCGGGGTTTTGGACTTTTTCGGGGTGGTGGTACGCCCTTTCCGGATGAGTTGGCTGATGGTTGGCATGGTTGAGGTATTAATCAAGAAGAATGGGAGGGACCGACTTCGTTGGTTGTCACCCCGTTAGAAGTGGGCTGGATCCTGTCCGAGCTGAATCATTCAGGATTCTTGCAAGACACATGTTGTGGTCTGAGGACTTCGGATCACAACCACTTCTCATGGGCAATAAAAATCGCTTACAGAAAGCGACAAAAAACAATGGAACCAAAATGACTGTACCACGCGCGGTCAAGGCTGTCAAACCCTGGAAGGTAAGAAAAAAGACCCTTTATCCAGCCGGAGCCGGAACGGCGTATGGGTCAGAAGCCGTGAAGTTCCTATCGAATGATCGCCTGTAGGATCAGCACCGCGAGAACCGTTGTGGCACTCACGACCGTCAGGGTGATCCCGATGATGGCAAGCACCCGGTAGACCCTGTCTTCCTGTTGTTCTTGTTTCCTGATTGCCACGATCGCCGGGCAATCGTTTGAATCCTCAATGGACGAATGCATTCCACAACCTCCAGGTGGCAAGGGTCACGGCACGCAGGTACAGAAATCCCCAAGCCCCGAAAACCACGACGTAAATGAAGCCAATTGCCAGAGTGTGCGATCCAATCCAAAGAATCTTAGGGACTTCCCAAATCTGATGAAGGTGCCCATTGGATAGTCCCAAGGCATCTTCAATTTGGATGCCTCGCACGAGGCAACTTCCATACAGTCTTCTCGTCCGCCACTCTGTCAGCAGAATCGCACATGTGGCCAAGGCCCCGAATGAAGGAACTCCGATCACTGCCATGACCTCCAAGTCTCCGAGCGATGCGGCGTTCGCCAAGATATAATGATAACCGGCGAACAATCCGGACAGCAACGTTGCGGCGAAGGCAAGAAGGGTGAAACGAATCTGTGTAAAGAATCGCCAACTGGCGGTGACCTCGGAGTACTCCTTGTGCAGGGCTTGCCGCACATGCTCTCGAACTTGCGAGTCACTCAAAGTATTCTCACCTCCAATGTGTTTTCAATGAGCGGCGCGTAGGTCAGAAGCCTAAAGAGCGAGTATCTGCTGAGCGGTTCCAATCAGTGCCGCCAAAGGAACTTAAAGACGAGACCGCCCACCACGAGTACCACGATGACGGCGGTAGCCGCGGAGTAGAAAACACTGATCGCCCGGTAGACCCTGTCTTCCTTAGTCGCTTCCGTTGCCAGGGCTTCATCCAAGGAGTCCGGGCTGGCCTGATTCTTCGATACGGTGTCCACGCTTTACCTCCCAAGCCAATGGATCATGCCGATGATTGCAATGTTCTGTTCGTCTTTTTTGAGTATATACCTAACACGAGTAAGACAAACTGTCAAATCCGCTGACCTAAAAAAGGATCCTTTGTCACTACTACAATAGCCGGCCCAAGTCAAGCAGGCGGGGATCGGCTCGATCAGCAACAGCTCGAGTGGCACCTCGAACGGGGTCAGCCCGCCAGAAAGGGGTAGATGCCGGTCAAGCCAAACAGATGGAAGAGGAGCGTAATGCCGACCCCGAGGTACGAACTCAGAATCCCGCCGCCAATAAATATTAAGGCTAACAGCAAGAAAAAACCGTAGCGCTGCAAGGCGACGACTAGGCCATTGTCTGGGCCGAGCAAGGCCCGTAGGATGTGCGATCCGTCAAGCGGGAAAATCGGTATGAGGTTAAAAATAGCCAATCCAGAGTTAATAATGACCATTGACTCCAAAAAGATCAGCAGGAGGTTCGTGCCGGGTAGGCGCGGCCCGATAAGCAATAAAGCGTAGCCGGAGATGGCCATCATGATGATGTTGGAGATCGGGCCGGCGATGGCGACCAGGGCGGCGCCCCAGCGGCGGAAGCGCAAGTTGTAAGGATTAAATGGAGCTGGCTTGCCCCAGCCAATGCCAAATCCAGACAGCGCGGCCATAACCATAAATATCGTCCCTAGCGGGTCGAGATGCCGAATCGGGTTGAGGGTCAACCGACCAAGCGATTTTCCGGTTTGGTCGCCTTGGAGATAGGCCGCCAGGACATGGGAAAATTCGTGGACGTCGATTGCCAGCACAAGCGACAGTAAAAAAATGACCAGGCGGAGGGGGTGGGCGAAATCGGGACTCATTGCGGCTTGACGTCAGGCATGGATGATGCTATTCTAGCACAGTTCGTTATTTTTTGTAATTTTTGTATTGTCGATCGTATGGCTCGAGTTTGTTCCATCTGCGGCCGGGGAGCGATGAACTCCCAGACTCGCAGTCACTCCAATATCGCCACCAAGAAAAAGCAGCATCTCAATTTGCAGACACTGTTGCATGATGGTGCCCGCGTGAAGGCCTGTGCTTCTTGTATTCGGACGGCGACCAAGCGCTTGAACGCGCTGGCCGCCGCATAGAATCTATCTTTTCAAACCCGCGCCAGCCCTGTGGCAAGGCGTTTTTTTGAACTACCGGCCGCGGGAACCTTTTCTGAAATTGTGGCATGCCCATTCATGGGCTAGTAATTTATGGCTGCCGATAAATCGGCCTGCCACACCCCCTAAACTATTTGAGTTCCCGCGGTATTCCTGACCCCGAACTTGTCGAGGGGAAGAACCTCCTAAGGGAAAAAAATTGATCTCGAGGAAATCCTTCGCTTCGCTCAGGGATGCAGACTTAACCACCGCTACGCGACACCTAAAGCTTCGGCCCGCTTCAGGACTTCTCGATATCCCTTAACGATTAATAGACCAAAAACAATGCCAATTGCCGAAAATATGATGGTAAAAATGATATTAGAGATTTTCCCACCAACCAGCGGAACAATTGGCACAATGATCTCAGCTATCACCCAAGTCCAGAGCCATTTCATACCCGAACGCCGTAATTGTAAGATCGTGTAAAATGACCCGGCGGACAGAATAATAAATAACAAACTAATTACCGAGTCATACGACAGAGCGAAACCATGCTTTTGAAAAAAATGAATCGACCATAATATGTGGCTCATGGCTTCATATGCTACTACCAGCATAATAAACGTCCAAGTTATCTTGGTTCCGGTGGGTAGTTTTTTTATTTTGGTTATTTTGATCATAAACAATATTGCGTTTTACTGGAACTTTATTTTGACGATGGTGCCGCTTTACGTTTGGTTTTCTATGGGAGGCTGCACTTTCTCCCACATCTCCTGCCCCTCGACAAACTCTTCATGCTCGCCTTGCGGGGTACCAGAAAAACAGGAAATACATTCGGTAAACTCGTCGCCCGATTTATAGACTTTGTGATAGCCGCACGGGACGCAAACGTACTCGCCGTCCGTGGGGACTTTATCGCCTTTAGAAAATGGAGTGTCGGGCATAAAGTATTATGATGTAACTGGAACAAAAGCTAATTTTGGCCCTGGTATAGTATGCCGGTCCGCTACTTTCGACGCGGCAAATGATTCTGGTTTTGTTTTAGCGCTGTAGCCGTGCGCCACGATCATCCCAACTAATTCTTGAATCATTTCTCGGGTCGGCCCGAACTCGCCGACGTCAACGTGGATTTCAATGTTGTCGCGGAGCATCGGGGCCAGGGTTGGCAGGTGTTCAAGATGCTGAGCCATGCTAATCGAAGCCAGCGCCTCGGCATACATCCGATCTCGAAGCGAGTGCATTTTTTTGGTCAGGTGGCGCTGCCAAAAATAAATCCCACCGTTGCCGACGCGATGGAGGACAATGGCCGTCACCAGGTAGACCTGGCCGTCAAGGTTAGGCAGGGAGTCGGTGCCGATAATCAGGCGGTAATTCCGCTCCTGTTCGGCGGCCACAAATTCGCGAACACGGTTGACGAGCACACCTTGATTGATTTGCCCAAGTGTCGGGCTATGAAATTGTTCCTCAGAAGCGGCCATGATTACTGACATCGGCCCCGAACCGCTAAAACCAGGGTTCAGCGTTGCACAAATCTAGTATAATCCAAGCTCGCCAGTTTGGCAATATTAGAGCTGACTCCGGAAACCCTGATGACGTCGCGGCGGGCGACGATGCGATCGACGACGCTGTAACCTTGAGTACCGGCCTTCGCTTGAAGGCAATTGGGCCATCGGCACTTCTCTTGCGTCACGCCTGGCTGGCGGTAAATGTGGGACGCGAGACACAGGCAGGCTGCCTCGAATCACTCGCTCAATGGCCATGACGTCTCGGCGCTGATCAGGGGTAGCAAAGGAAATCGCCCGGCCGGCTAAACCAGCTCGGCCAGTCCGGCCAATGCGATGGACATAGTCTTCGGATTGACTCGGTAAATCGTAGTTGATGACGAGTTCAATCCCGACCACATCAATCCCCCGCGCGGCAATGTCGGTCGCCACCAGGACGCGGTAGCGGCCAGACTTAAAGCCATCGAGAGCTTCCCGACGCTGGGACAACGAACGATTCGAATGTATTTCCGCGGCTGTCTGGCCCATCGTCCGAACGGCGCGGGCAATCCGCTTGGCGCCATGCTTGGTGCGACTAAAAACGAGCACTGTACCGTGATACTGCGTCAGGAGCGACTCCAGCAGGCGATTTTTTTCTCCTTTGTCGACAAAAAATACTTCTTGGATCACGCGGTCGGCGGTTGTGCCGGACGGCGCCACTTCAACCCGGGTTGGTTTTTGCATATGCTTGGATGCCATGGACATAATGGCCGATGGCATCGTGGCGGAAAATAACATCGTCTGGCGCTGGCGCGGGACGACAGCCAAGATCCGGTTAATCTGCGGCGCGAAACCCATGTCGAGCATCCGGTCGGCTTCGTCGAGCACCAGAATTTTGACGTCGCTCAGGTGAATAGTTTTTTGTTCGAGATGATCGAGTAAGCGTCCCGGAGTAGCTACAATCACATGTGGCTTTTTCGACAGGGCTTGATTTTGCAAATACATGGAGGCCCCGCCGATCAGGACTGCCGACCGCAGGCCAATCCCTCGGCCAATCTTATGGAGGGATTCATCGACCTGCAAAGCTAGTTCCCGGGTCGGCACAATAATCAGACCCCGCCCTTTGACCTGGGCCAGGCGCTGCATCATAGGAATACCAAAAGCCAGAGTCTTCCCAGTGCCAGTTTGGGCAATCCCCACCACATCTTGTCCGGCTAGGCCAGCGGGAATCGATTGGGCTTGAATTGGGGTTGGCGTTTTTAGTCCGCGCTGACTCAGGGCCTGCAGCAGACTTGGCGCAATGCCGAGTCCAGAAAAGTTTTCG
>JACQBO010000024.1 GCA_016194465.1 Candidatus Kerfeldbacteria bacterium | reverse complement strand
ACAAATACAACGCTTCGAGCTGCTTGCTGAAGCGGCGGCGGAAATAATGCGGCAGACTATGCGGCAAGTGGATGTACATGCGCGGCCCCTTGGCGATGGATGATGAGTTTGTGTTTGATGATTTGGACGACGGTCGATGGTTTTCTTTGTTGACCGCATCGTCCTGGCATGATCAGTATATCAGGAAATGTCTGCTTGATCACGCGCGCTAATTTGGTCGGTGGTTGTCCAGAGATGTTGGCGCTGGTAGCGGTGATTGGAGCTCCGGCGCGCGCCGCCAAGCGGCGCGCGCTGGTATGGTTCGGCACACGGACGCCAATCCGAGCGGCCCCCTCCTCTCGGAGGAGGGGTTGGGGGGTGGTGGGAGCTAACACTTTTGCGGCAATCTTCTTTTTTGGCCGGAGTACAATGGTTAGACTACCTGGCCAGTATTTTTTCATCAACTTGAGTTCTTCGGGAGACGTATGAAAATACCGTTGTACTTGTGCCAAGTCACTAGCAATAAGGGCGATCGGTTTGCCTTTTTCCCGATGTTTCGTGCGGAACAATCGTTGAGTTGCCTTTTTGTTTGTTGCATCGACCCCTAGGGCATAAAAAGATTCGGTTGGATACGCCACAAGGTCGCCCTTAAGAATTTTATTTTTTGCTTTTCGTGTGATCATTATTTACATTGTAGACCATTATCTACCTCAACGCCAAGAAAAAGCTACCCCCTAGGAGGTAGCCGTAAACAAACGTGAATCAGAGAGGTACCAGCGAATGCTGGGTAGACCGTGGAACGTGCCGATTGCCGTTACCAAGTAAGGAACACCGAGACAACTGCCAACCTGGGGACAGAGTCGCAGGTCTGTCTTGCAGAACGGAACGCGTAGCTGACGGAGTTCGTGTTCGACTTGCTTCGAGCCGAGGCCGTCATCACTATACAGGAACACGCCCTGGGATTGACTCATCAGATCTCCTTTGTTTAGAGAGCACCCTTATAGCTTAGCTACAGTCTTTTACCAATTCGTGAGCTGACTGTCAAGTCAACGGTTACAAAAAGGAAGATATTTTTCGAAAGATACTTAGTATTTCTGGTGAAAAAACTCCCGGAATAAACCGCAGCTTATCCTCAGCTGAAATATTGAGGAGCTTGGTAATCGGCCATGCTTCAAAACCAAGTGCTTTGCCCTGTTCAACTTTAAGATCACTCAGTAAACCGTCGAATCGGTAGGCATAAACTGCCCGGATCACATTATTTGTCTTTTTTGTGACTTCATCATAGCTTTGGCTCTTCTGCGTGACAATATGAAGCAACGACTCATTTGATGCTCGAATGCCCGTCTCCTCTTCAAGTTCTTTGGTCGCTGTATCGAGAAAATCCGATCCAATCTCCACATGACCGCCAACCGTAGCATCGAGTAAATCCGGATATGTGTCTTTATCTTTTGCCCGATGCTGAAAAACTATTTCTCCTTGCGGCGTGAACATCCAAACATGAACCTCGCGATGGAGTAAACCTTGGACATGAATATTTTCACGCGTATCGGTTCGAAACGCGTGGCCCTTTTCGTCGACAATTTCAAGCAACCTACCGTCAACTGCCATCATCAGACAACAAAATTCAACAACCGGTCTTCCACGAAGACCATTTTTTTTGATTTCCCGATCACGAACTTCTTGACGTTGCCATCCGCCATAGCTGCGGCTTCCACGGTAGCTTGATTAGAGCCAGCCGGGAGTTCAAGCGAGGCGCGTCGTTTTCCGTTGACTTGGACGACGATCGTCACCGTGTCGCTTTTCACTTTGTCCGGATTGAAGGACGGCCATGATTCTGTAACCAGTAATGTTTTGTGACCCAAACCATGCCACACTTCTTCGCACAGATGCGGAGCAAACGGAGATAACAGCTTTAAGAAAGTTTCAAAATCAGCTTGTGGAATTTCTGAAGCGCCTTTCCACTCGTTTACTTGCTTCATGAAATCGCTGACGCAGGTGTTAAAGCGAAATTGCTCAATACCCTTGGTGATCGAAGATACCAGGGCATCAAGACCATTGGCTCCCCCCTCATTCGAAACTTTGTGGCGAAGTTCATACACTTTGTCCAAAAACCGCCGTACTCCGACAAGCCCATTCGTATCCCACGGCTTCGCATCTTCAAACGGACCCATGAACATTTCAAACATTCGCAACGTGTCTGCGCCGAACTTGGCCACAATGTCGTCCGGGTTGATCACATTGCCACGCGACTTCGACATTTTTTCGCCATCTTCGCCAAGAATGAGGCCCTGATTTTTCAATTTTATGAATGGTTCGTCGCCGGCCGCTTTCGGAATATATCCGCCGTCGAACAGGGCCTTATGCCAGAAGCGAGCATACAATAAGTGCAGAACGGCGTGTTCCGCGCCGCCAATATACATGTCGACCGGCAGCCAGGATTTCATCGCTTTGTCGCTAGCCATCGCTTTTGTATTCTTCGGGTCAGTGAACCGTAAATAATACCAACATGATCCGGCCCACTGCGGCATGGTGTTTGTTTCGCGCTTAGCCGGGCCGCCGCACTTCGGGCAGGTTGTGTTCACCCATTTCGGAACATTTGCCAGCGGTGATTCGCCGGTTCCAGTTGGCTCGTATTTTTCAACTTCAGGTAATAGCACAGGCAATTCTTTTTCCGGGACCGGCACCACGCCATCTGTGACGCAGTGTACAAGCGGAATCGGTTCGCCCCAATAGCGCTGGCGGGAAAAAACCCAGTCGCGCAATTTATATTTGACGGCACCCCGGCCTGAGCCCTGGCTTTCAAGCCAGGATGTGATGGCGCGTTGGGCCCTTATTGAATCTGTGCCATCAAATTTTCCGGAGTTCATCATCGTGCCCTCGCCGGTCCAGACCGAGGGCTCCCCCTCCTCGCTGGAGGAGGGGTTAGGGGTGGTGATGACTTGCGCCACTGGCAGTTCATACTTCTTCGCAAACTCCCAATCCCGCTCATCATGGGCCGGAACGGCCATAATTGCTCCTGTTCCATACGATTTCAGAACATAATCCGCGATCCAGACGGGGATTTTTTTCTTGGTCGCTGGGTTGATGGCATATGCGCCGGTAAAGACGCCTGTTTTTTCTTTTTCCATACTGGTCCGCTCAATATCTGATTTTGACGCCACAGACTTTTGGTACTTCTCAACGGCCTTTTTCTGATCTGCGGTAGTTATGACTTCAACAAGTTCATGCTCTGGCGACAACACTAAATACGTTGCACCGAAAATAGTGTCGGGTCGGGTCGTATAAACTGTAATAACATGGCTGTCGATCTGAAAATTAATCTCCGCCCCCTCACTTCGCCCAATCCAATTCCGCTGCAATGTCTTGATCGACTCTGGCCAATCAAGTTTTTCCAAACCCTCAAGCAGTCGGTCAGCGTAGGCGGTGATTTTCAGCATCCACTGCTTCAACATCTTCCGCTCGACCGTCGTGCCGCAGCGGTCGCACTTTCCGTTGACGACTTCTTCATTGGCTAAGCCGGTTTTGTCTTTCGGGCACCACCAAATTGGTGCTTCAGCTTCATAGGCCAAGCCTTGCTTGTAGCCACTGCGTCCATTTGTAGTAGGCAGGGTCAGTCGTATTAATTTCCCGCGACCAGTCATAGGAAAAACCGAGCATCTGGAGCTGGCGCTTGAAAGTGGCAATGTTTTGTTCGGTCACGAGTCGGGGGTGAATGCCTTTTTTAATGGCGGCGTTTTCGGCGGGCAAACCAAACGCATCCCAACCCATCGGGTGCAAGACCTGCCGACCGTTCATCCGTTCATACCGGGCGAGAATATCGGAGGCAATATACCCAAGCGGGTGGCCGACGTGCAGTCCGTCACCCGAGGGGTACGGAAACATGTCGAGAATGTATCGCTTCTGCTTGTGCGTTGGATGTGCTGCGGCCACAAAAACTCGTTCTCGAGCCCATCGCTCCTGCCAAGTTTTCTCGATCTGGTCGTGATTGTAGCGCTCGGACATGAGCTCTTAGAATACCAATTTTTTGTCCATAAAACAAGAACTTTTTGCCCTTATCCTGCTTGGTATGATGTCTCCTGCATTTTCATTAGCCGCTTTGTCTCTGGTTCTGATGGGTCGTACCGGTTGCAGGTCATGAATCGGGCCAAGCGATGTGGAGCGCCATATTAGTATTTTCCTCAAAAGAACATTAGTCCGAATCACGTTGCGTGCCCTTCAGGGTTTGCGGTGGATGCGACTCGGCGTGGTCAAAACATTAACCGTTCTCCTGTTTTTTCCCCTGCGCTGGATCAGCTTGGGGGTTTTTCGATTCACCCTCCTGCCCGGGTATCGCCAATACAGCAAAATAAAAAATCGGGTGAAGTCCAACTCCCATTTTAGGGAGATTGAATCGTTTCAGCACTTCATGCAACGTTATGCGCTCTACGTCGGTTTGATCGTCCTCGGCATCCTGGGCATTGGCAATAACCTGTTGGCTAAAACGATCCGCCCCGATGAAGTCGGTCAAAACGCCATCTGGCCGGTTTTTACCGTCAGTGAAACATCGGATTCCATCGTAGAAACGGCAACCAGTAAACCAACGCCGGTCGCCGCTAGCCGGATCGTGGCCATCGGTGGCACCGCCAGTCTTCCCACTAACACCGATGCCACCGACCAGGGTGGCGTGTCGCAGCCGGATGCGGTCGGCGGCGTTGATTCCATTGGAGCGGCGGGAGGCGGGGGCGGCCCGCTCGCTACTGGTAAACCCGTTGACTCCTACACGGTACAACCTGGTGACACGGTCAGCACCATCGCGTCACGCTTCGGCGTCAGCGATCAGACTGTGCTCCAAGCGAACAGTCTTGGCGCCACAGATTTTATTAAACCCGGCCAGGTCCTGAAAATTCCGTCTACTAACGGTGTCGTCTATACGGTCAAGAATGGTGATACGCTGGCCGCGATTGCTTCGAAATATAAAGGGAAGACGGAAGAAATTCTGGTCGCTAACCAGTTGGCTAGTGCCGACGCGATTCAACCGGGACAAGATCTCGTCATTCCCGGCGGTGAACTGCCGGCACCGCCCGCCCCGCCGCCGCAACCCACCAACCGCCGCGGTTTGCTCGCCCAAATTTTCACCCCCGATCAGGCGCCCCCGCCCTCGAATGCCTCTGGCCATTTTATCTGGCCAACCGCGAACCACAAAATTAATCAGTATTTCCGCGGCCGCATTCATACCGGGATCGATATTGAAGGTGATTACTCGTCACCGATCTACGCGGCGGCCAGCGGCACCGTCGTCTATGCCGCCTATGACCGGAGCGGGTATGGCTTACATATTATTATCAGTCATGGCGATGGGTATGACACCTTGTATGGCCACGCCAGCAAAATCTTCGTCGGAGTCGGTGATCACGTCAAACAAGGCCAGACAATCGCCATGGTTGGTTCGACCGGCCGGTCAACCGGCACCCACCTTCACTTCGAAATTCGCGCGGGCGAGGGCTTCCTGAATCCGTTGTCTCTCCTCTAGCGCCAGCCTATCGGACCAGGAGACCTGTGGGCGGGCGGAATTGAATTGCTTCCGCCAGGTGGCGAAGCTGGATATCTCTGGCGTGATCGAGATCAGCGATTGTCCGCGCCACCCGGATGACCCGGTGATAGGCTCTCATGGACAAGTGAAGTCGCTCCAAAGCGTCTTGCAAAAACGCCTCTTCCGCGCGCCCCAGCGCAGCGTGCTCGCGCAGCTGACGGCCGCGAAGCTGATGGTTCAACATTCCACCTGACCGTTCATGCTGTTGCCGGCGGGCCGCCGCGATGGCTGGCCGTGGATCTGGGCCATCATTATTCTTTTGTATTTCCCCCGCCCGAACCCGAGGCACATGGACAAAAAGATCGAAGCGATCAAGGATCGGTCCAGACAGGCGGGACGTGTATCGGCTGATGGCCGCCGGGCGGCAGCTGCAGGCTCGATCGGGGTCAAGCCAATACCCGCACGGGCAGGGGTTCATGGCCGCCACGACCATGGCCGCGGCGGGAAACTCGATACTGCCGGCGACCCGATTAATCGTCACCTGGCCATGCTCCAGCGGCTGCCGTAAGGCTTCGATATGATCACGCGAAAACTCGGGAAACTCGTCAAGAAAAAGTACCCCGTGGTGCGCCAAAGTCAATTCCCCGGGCTTGGGCACTCGACCGCCGCCAATCAAAGCGGCTACCGACGACGTGTGGTGTGGCTGACGAAACGGCCGAGACACCTGGTGGAGTAACGACCGAGGCAGCTGGCCAGCGACACTGTAAATTTTGGTTACAGTCAAGGCTTCCGCCATGGACAGCGGCGGTAATAATTCCGCGACTGATTGGGCGAGCATGGTTTTCCCGGAACCCGGCGGCCCAACGAGAAGGACATTATGATGGCCGGCCGCGGCGATCGTCATCGCCCGCTTCGCTTGCGTTTGCCCCTGAATCGTGGGCCAAATATCCCAGGTTCGACGGTCATTGATCGGCGATGGTGGCGGCGCGATCATGGATCGCAGAGGTTGGGCCAAGTCGCGGACATGGGCCAGAGGAATCATTTCCACGCCGGGGATCATGGCGGCTTCGCCCGCATTGTCCGCCGGGATCAGCAAGCGCCAATGTTCTTTGGCGGCGAGTTCGGCCATGGCCAAAACGCCGGTGATAGGCCGAATATCGCCAGCTAAACTCAGTTCACCGGCCACTAGCACTTTATCAAACTGATCAATAATTTGGCTCGTCGTCAGGAGTAAGGCGACGGCAATGGGCAAATCAAAACCAGGCCCTTCTTTTTTCCAATCGGCCGGCGACAGATTCATGGTCACCCGGCTGTACGGAAAGTAAAAATCGGCATTGGTCACGGCGGCGCGGATTCGTTCCCTGGCCTCCTGCACGGCTTTATCTGGTAGGCCAACTACGGTCACATTTGGCAAACCAGCATGGACGTCAACTTCAACCCGGACGGGACGGGCATCGATGCCGATGACAGCGGCGCTCAAAATGGTTGCGGGCATGTTTAAAGTCACCGGCCCTAAAACAAAAAAAGCCGGCACAATCTTTGCCAGCCACCGTCACGAATAATGTATCACACGGCTGGCTGCTTGTCAATCTTGGCTGGGCGCAAGGCGATCACGATGCCTGCCATGATCATCATATCTGCCAAGTTCATGACCGGCCACCACGGACCAACGTACGCCCAGTCAATCACAAAGCCGTGCGCCATCCGATCATACAGGTTGCTGATCGCCCCGAGCCCAATCAAACTGCCGGCCATGAGGCTATGGTAATTTTTTCTTTTCCACGATCGCCAGCCCCACCACACTACACCGGCAATGGCCAGACACATGAGAACGATGGCCGCAGCGTTCGGCACCGGCCAACTAAAAATAATCCCCGGGTTCTTAAAGAGGATAAACTTAGTCAAGCCTAAACGGCCCACGTGCCCGCTCAAGGCCAGAGTCTTCAACCATCGGTCGGCAACCAGCGTCACCATGAGTCCTCCGATAAATAAGTAGCGAGACTCTTTCATATATTCAGTATATCATTTGGGCAAAAAGAAAGAGGCCTGCGATAGACCCGATATTGAAAAAAATATATGGCATCGAGGCCTCTGGATAGACGTAGAGCCAACCCAGAGACCCTCGTTTCTGTTGCCCGGAGAAACAGAAATGAGGATCGCTGAGCATGATGCTGTACATCCAGTGCTCTAGAATATACCGAGCTGTCGAAGAGCGTTTCTCGACCGTCCTTGTGGTAGTACCCTGACCGTTTTTACGCGTTATCAGAATATACCTTTTTATTTTTGTTGATTGCAGGTGCTCGGTCACCAAACGGATAGTCGAGAAAACGGCGGAGCCGTCCCGAGCGGGTGCGAGGGATCGCTACACTGTATTCTTGACTAGCTGGCAAATTTATTGCCTAAAGTACATGAACGAGCTGAGTATAGCAGTAAAAATAACTTTTGTCAATACTTTTACTTTTTTGGCTAATCTTAGGTTAAAAACGTTAGTTTTCCAGCATGGATTACTTGTGAACTCTTTGTGGGTAAGGCCCCTTCTTTATCCTCAGTTTGTGCACGTTACGACTTTTTTCCTTTATCTTAGCCAAAAAAATGAATATGGCTCTGGCCGCCTCTTTTGGGGTCATCTTTGTCGTGTTCAAGACTAGGTCGTAATGCTTCCGATCAAAAATATCGAGGCCATAATACTTTCGATATCGCTTCGAATCGCTAGCAATCCGCTTCATGAGGGCCCGACGAATAGCGGTTTTCGTTGGCACGGCCGTGGTGACCTCAAACCGACGCCAATGACCCCCGTCATTCGCAATCCGCCGACTGGCTTCGTTGAGGTTCACATCAAAGAACAACTTTACCGAGTGCGGAATAAAGTGAAATGAGGTCCGGCCTTCAAAAATAGCGTTGTCGAGTTTTTTTCCTTGGCGCTGTTGCCAAGCATCGATCTCGCGATCAGTAAATCCCTGCTTCTCGCCAAGCCGGTTAAACGCTTCGAGTGACATGCCCCGTTCTTTCGCCATGGCCCGCCGCATTTCACCAATCGAAAAATATCTGTAACGTAGTTTCTTGGCCAGCATCTTAGCAACGGTGCCTTTACCTGAGCCGGGTTTGCCGGAGATGGTGATGATCATGATGACAGTGTACCATAAGATGTCGCCCGCCGCGCCCAAAGGGAAGGTGCGGGTTTCAAACCCGCACCGACGACGGAACGCGGCGGGCATAAAAATCATTCCAAAGAAAAAAGGCGGCCTCCGAAGAGAACCGCCATGGTGTTTACCGCGCCGGCACAAGCTTGAGCCAGCGCTTGGAAATGAGCTCGTAGTTGAGCAGGCCGATCAAGCCTCCAATTACCCCTCCAGCGAAGGCATTGTGGGCGAAGTATCCCGCTGCCGTGCCTAGCGCCGCGTCGATGCCGCACAGAAGACGTAGGTCGGAGTGGATGAGCAGAAAAAATGCACCGAAGAATTTGATCACACGAGGAACCAGCCAAATTACTAACCGAGGCAGATGCCAGAACAGCAGAGTTGCCGGGTTGGTGTTTCGGCAAATAGTTTTCGCTCTGCTCGTGAATGACCAATCCTCGTATCTCAGGATGTCATGCCCCAAGAGGAGTATCAACACGTAAACCATTCCGGCTACGCACGAGAGTCCAACTAGGTCTGCAGACAAGTGTGGATGAAGTGCCCAGAGGATCATACCGGTGATCCCCGCCCAGCTGAAGGTAATGAGAAACTGGAGTCCCGCCATTCCTAGGCACTGATGGTTCCTTCTCATCCATGACCAGCTGCTGAGACCAGCCACACTTGCAGCCCTTGGAATTGCACGTACAACTTCTACCGGCTGGTAAGCCAAGTAGCCGACAATGCCCCCGATGATCATCCCGATCGCCAGGAACCAGTGACACTGCAGAGCCAGCGTGGCCCCGATGAAGGCGCCGATCGCAGCTGCCGTGAAAACCTTGAAGCCTTGCGACTCGAACATACTAGACTCTCCTTTCGCTAGGGTGAGAGCCGGGTGCTGTTCTTCAATTGTGAATGTTCTTCGCTCTCTTTACCATGAGTAGGGGCCACTGTCAAGAAAAAAGCGGCCTCCAAAGAGAACCGCTATATTCCTGGAATTACTGTGATCCAAAGAACGTATGGCCTACCGAACCAAACATCGAATCATGAGTACAGCTTCGGACGATGTCTGTCGGAATTGTCTCGCACTTCTCACAGAACTCAAGACCGATGTGCTCGACTTCGCCTGTGCCGGCACAATCTTGCAGTTCCGTCGCATGGAGTGAGACGTAGCATCGCACGTAAATCACTTCGCTCCCGCAGTTCCGGCAGTAGGTCTTGCCATCTTTTTGGCGGTAGCACTTCTTCCGTTCTGCCTTGAGCCAGTCGTTGAACTTACGGGACGACATTTTGGGTGGCGGGATATCCATGACTCGCCTCCTGCGTAGGTGGAAGTTTTATACCAATCGAAATCTCCGGCGCATTCCCTGGTATGCATACCAAAACATCAATCCCCCGACGAACAACCCGCCGAGCGTGTCCCACCAAGCCAGTCCAGTAACCAAACTGAAGACGAGACATAGGGCAGTCACCCCCGAAGCAATGACATCAGACCAGATGTGGTCCTTGGCGGTATTGATGTCGCTATGCAAGCCACGATGCAAGGGGTTAGCGCAGCCACCGTGCGGGCGCATCAGTTCGTGGGTCGCCCAGTTGATCAGGCCGCCCAGGACGATCCAGCCGATGGCCGATAGCGATGCCACGTGTCGTTCTGTCATGCCAAGAGTAGGGATAGAGCGAACAAGCGACATCACCCCGGCTAGGACCAGGCCGAGCCAGACGACAAGGAAGCCGAAATCGATGCCGCGACGGTACGTCGGGCTCTCGATGGTCACGACACTGCGCTGAATGAGCCCGCGGGAAAAGAGTAACAGGACGAGCGGGATATCATCGGTCAACATATGCCAGGCGTCACCCCAGAGCGAGACGCTGCCGGTCGTGCGCGACCCGTAGAGTTCAACGATGAACCCAGCTGATTGCAAGCCAATGCACCCCAGAATCATCTTCAGGGGTACGTGATGATGGGTATCCATCAGAACCTCCTGAAGTTCTAGGTGAGAAGTAGTTGTGAATGAGCGGCGTTACCTTAAGCTGAAAGTGTGGAAAAGTCAAGCGGGTATTTTTACGCTCCCTCCTTGTGTCAAGGAGGGGTTAGGGGTGGTTAAACCAAACCTTGATAGCGCGCAAGACGCCTGCCGTATCTTTTAAAACTTGATCATTCCGAAATCGCAGGATGTGAATTCCCCGGGTCATAAACCAGGCATCGCGTTGTCGGTCGGATGCCTGACCTCCAACGCTGAAATGTGAATTGCCATCAACCTCGATCACCAGTCGACGCGAGGGACAATACAAATCTACAATATATCTACCAAGACTATGTTGACGCCGAAACTTGTAACCGAGCATCTGACGTCGGCGCAGATGCATCCATAGTCGACGCTCGGCCGGGGTGGAATTCCGACGCAGGTCTTGGCGTCTTACTTTTAGAATCTTCCAATTTGAAATCGGCGGCATAGATTTGTGCCACCTGTTTCTACGATACTCCGAAATCGACCTTGGAGTCAACCCCTCCTCACCTCCCCTTAGCCAAGGGGAGGGACCTGGTACAAAAATCCCTCCAAGCGAAGGGTTTTTTGTACCCTCCTGATCCCCGTTTGCGCGGGGAAGGAGGGACTTCGGGGTGGTGGGAGTTTAGAACCGAGTCCCGCCGCCGCGGTCGTCGCGTCGCGGACCGCGATCACGAAAACCACTCGGACCATGGCCGCGGCCATAATCACGTCGCGGGCGTTCCGGCTCGCCGGTGTAGGCTGGGTCAAGTGCTTTCATTGATAGGGAAACTTTTCCTCGCTCAATATCGACTTCCATCACTTTCACTTTGACCTTGTCGCCGATGTGCAGCACATCCGATACATTGACCACGTGTTGCATGGAGATGTTGGAGACGTGAACCATGCCGTCTTTGCCCGGCAAAACTTCGACAATCGCGCCGATTTCATTGCCGCGCATCCGGTCTTTGATGATATCGGTCACGACGCCGTCGTATACTTCGCCGACTTTCAAGTCTTTGACAATATTTTCAATCCAGTTCTTCGCTTTATCGGCCATGGCGGCGTTAGTCGAGGTCAGGTAGACCATGCCGTCCTGTTCGATGTCAATTTTGATCACGTCGATCCCGCCGCACTCGTCAATAATCTTATTGATCGTCTCGCCGCCTTTACCGATCACCTGGCGGATCTTCTCCGGATCGATCTTGACCGTGATAATCCGCGGCGCGTATGGGGACAGTTCTTTCCGCGGTTCGGCAATGGCTTTGGCCATCACTTCGAGAATCTGCAATCGGGCTTTCTTCGCCCCGGCCAGCGCTTCTTCGGACACACTGATCGGAATGCCACCGAGTTTGATGTCCATTTGGATAGCGGTAATGCCTTGCGCTGTCCCGGCGACTTTGTAGTCCATGTCACCGGCGTGATCTTCAATGCCTTGAATATCGGTGAGGACTTTATACTTTCCAGTCTTCGGATCGGTGATCAAGCCCATGGCGATACCCGCGACTGGTGCTTTAATCGGCACACCGGCGTCCATCAGGGCCAGGGTCGAACCACAGGTCGAGGCCTGCGACGTCGAGCCGTTTGATGACAAGACTTCGGACACGACGCGGATGGTGTAGGGGAAATCTTCTTTATTCGGCAGGACAGGCAGGATTGCTTTTTCGGCGAGCGCCCCATGGCCGATTTCCCGGCGACCGGCCCCGCGCAGCGGTTGCACTTCGCCCACCGAATAGCCAGGGAAATTGTAGTGGTGCATGTACCGCTTCTTGCCGGTCAGCTCCATGCCATCGAGCGTTTGTTCATCGCCGGGGCTGCCGAGCGTCACCAAGGACATAACCTGGGTTTCTCCGCGCTGGAACAAACCAGAGCCATGGGTTCGTGGCACCAATGCTACTTCCGAGGATAAGGGACGAACCTCATCAATCTTTCGGCCGTCAACCCGCAGGCCGTCTTCCAGCACCATGCGACGGGCTTCTTCATCAAGATATTCCTCGATCAAGTGTTTGCCATCAAGGCGCTGTTCTTTGGTCACGTCATTGTCGGCTTTCAGTACTTCGTCAAGCTTCGCTGTCAGATCGGTCACCGCCTCTTCACGAAGCTTCTTGTCTTTAATCTTCCAGATCGCGCCGAGTTTGCCTGCGGAAAAAGCCAGGACTTTGGCCCGCAGTTTTTCATGGGCCGCTTTTTCTTCGTCTGTTAGGACATTGATGTCGGGCTTGATCTTGTCTTTGCCGACTGCTTTCTGGACGTCTTCGACTAGTTTGATAACTTTTTGGACATGCTTCTGGGCGAAGTTCAAGGCTTCGAGCATCACGTCTTCTTGAACTTCACTGCCGCTGGCTTCAATCATGACTTGCTGGTCGTGCTTGGCGGAGAGCACGAGGTCGAGTTCGCTTTTTCCCCGCGCTTCGTAGGTTGGGTTCAAGACCCATTCGCCATTGATCCGGCCGACGCGTACCGCGGCAATCGGACCGTCCCAAGGAATATTAGACATGGACAGCGCGGCTGAGGCGCCGATCAGGGCGAGAATGTCCGAGTCGTTTTCCTGGTCCCAGGACAAAACAGTGATAACTACCTGCACATCGTTGCGCACCTTGTGGTCGAACAACGGGCGGATCGAGCGGTCAACCATGCGGGCGGTTAAAATCGCGTCATCGCTGGCCCGGCCTTCCCGCTTCATAAAGCGGGATGACTTAATTTTTCCGGCGGCATAGAGCCGTTCCTCGTAATCAACGAGCAGCGGGAAGAAGTCGATGCCTTCGCGCTGGATCCGGCTCATGGTCGCTGTGGCCAAAATAACCGTGTCGCCGTATCGGACGGTGACCGCGCCGTTGGCCTGGCCGGCGAGCTTGCCGGTGCTAATAATGAGTTCTCGTCCACCGATCTCGGTGGAGAATGTCTGTGGTTTCATATACTTCACTTTCCGTGACCACCAGACTTCAGACCTTTTTCACTGCCGTCATGCAAGTGGAGAAGGATTCTGCGTGTCTGCTGGCCACTACGTTACATAATAATGTCTCTTGAATAAATTATTCTTGATCGAATGAGTTCAAGGCTTCTTTGGCTGCCGCGCGATCATTGGACTTCAGGACTTTCAGGTCGGCTTTGAGTCGGTCTTTGCTGGCGAGACTACTCGAACGGCGAAGCACCGCCAAGATCTCACCGCTTTCCATATAATCGACTTTACGGATTTTCGGATTGAGCATGAGCAGAAAATCCTTTGGTTGATGACGGAGTTCCGCGTCTTCATCGGCCAAGAGGTGATCGGCCACGAGCTCGCGTAGGCTCCAATCAAGTTCGGAATGGGCGGCGAATTTCAATCGGGCTTCTTGTTTGCTACTCAAGGTACTTTTTTTCATGGCTTGGTCAAGCGCCTGGTCATAGGCCCGGTAGGCGGCTTCAATGTCGTGGGCCGACTCTGGCTGATGGTGACGCAAGTGGTCGACCGCGTCGCTTTCTTTCAGCCGGGCATACAAGCGAGTCAGAACTTCTTGAAACGCTTCGGCGTCCCGGGAAAATACCTCGTGACCAAAGGCCGAGTCATTGCTTGTCCAGCTATACGCCTCGGGTGTGTTCTCGGCTTCGGCAAACATCCGGCTGAGTACTTCGCCATATGAACCACGTTCGGCATAGGCGAGACGGGCCGCTTGATCGGCCTGATAGACCTCAAGCCGGGCCTGGTCGGGCGTAGCCGGAGCCAGACGCGGGGATTCGAATCCAGTGTCAGTCGTACTCATGAGGTCGATTCTGAGGGCTTGTTCGTCTGGTGATCATCCTGTCGATTCTGCCGCGAGGGGAAAATCCGGGGCCGGGGGATGCTTGGGCGAAAGCTGGGCCGCATCGGCAGGAGGAACTTCTTTTTGTCGCTCGAGAGATCAAGAAATTCGTCGGCCACTTCCCGCAGTTTCATTGACGTCGATTCCTGAAAGGCGATTACTTCTACCCGGCAACCCTTTGCTTCCTGCAAAAACCGCACAAGCGGAATGTAGTCGCCATCACCGGCCACCAGCACCAGCGTATCCAAACGATCTGCCATCTTAATCGCATCGACGGTAATGCCAACGTCCCAGTCGCCTTTCTTGGCGCCGCCGGTAAAAACTTGGAGGTCTTTCATTTTGACTTCGAAGCCCTGGTTGTCTAGGGCTTCAAAAAATTTCTGTTCGTCCGGCGAGTCGGCTTTGATCACGTACGCCAAGGCCCGGATCAGCTGACGGTCACCGACCGCTTCTTCCAGTATCTTACCAAAGTTGACTCGGGTGCCGTGGATATTCTTGGCCGAGTAGTACATGTTGGCCACATCGACGAAGACTCCGACACGTTGATCTTTCTGTTTCATCTTAGACTTTGAGCTTGAGCTTCTTGACGAGCTCTTGGAATCCTTGTTCGTTTTCCTTTTGCAGATAGCGGAGCAGGCGGTGGCGCTGTCCGACTTTCTTCAGCAGGCCGCGGCGCGAAGAAAAATCTTTCTTATGCGTCTTGAGGTGCTCGGTCAATTGCTCGATTTCATTGGTGAGCAAAGCAATCTGAACTTCGGCGGAACCCGTGTCCGACTCGTGGGTCTTATACTTCTTAATAATCTTATCCTTGTCTTCTTTCGAGAGTGGCATCGTCTATCCTTTCCTACAGCGGTATCCGAGAATTCCCTCAGCCATGAATCCGTAGTGGTTCATGGCCTTGCCATTCGAATGAGGGAAGAACCAAGATAGCGCGAAAATAAGCGCCTGCAGTGTAGCAGAACGGGGTGGGAAGGTCAAGGCATAAAAACCGCCAGGACATTTCGAGTGCTGGCGGTTGCCTTGCGTTATTGTTGTTTTGATAGAGCGAGCAGTCTTTCTTCAGCCGTGTCAGTCGAGAGGGCGATCAGCCCCTGACCTGCCTCCACGGTTGCGCCGTTGGCCACCAGAATTTTGGTTACCCGACCATGCGCATCCGAGGTGATTTCATTAAACATCTTCATGGCCTCGATGAGGCATACAGGCTGACCCGGGATAACGTCCTGACCAACCTGGACATAGGGCTCGGCGTCAGGACTTGGGGACGCGTAGAACACCCCGATGATCGGCGCCTGAATGATGTAATCGTGACTGTCATCATCCGCCACCTCCTTCAGTTGAAGCTCGATTGGCTCGTCCGCGCCAACACTTGCGGCGACCTCTGGCGGCAGCTGGATGATCCGAAATAAGACTTGACCATACTCCACCGGGAATCCGGGTTGGGCATCGCCTCGTGCCAGCCAGCCGCCGGCTGATGCCAGAACATCGTGCCGCAAGCCAAGCGCCTCGATCTGCCCCACAACCTGCCCGATTTTTACCGGAGTGGTATGGCCACCGTCGCTGGTGGCCCAAAGTTCTGCGGCCGGATGGAAAGTTCCGACTTCCGGTGATCGAACATCGACCAGGACCGGGGCCGTTAATGCATCGTCCATGTATTCCTCCCGATCATGGCGGTCATAACCATCTCATTGTCTGCCTTCCATGCAAAAGAACTGCATCTACCCTATCACCACGAGGCAGAAAAGACAATCGAAAAAAACGCCTTCCGGAGAAGGCGCGTACATCGCTAGGTTTTGTCGTTCAATGGCATCTGGATCTTGACCGGCCAGTCCTGATCGCGGACCGTCACGACAGCATATTGAACGTACCGACCCATCAGATACTGCGGGTCATCGGAGTCGTAACCCGAGTCCCATGGGTGGCTGAACGCGAACTGGATGGTGGGCACGGTCACCCGGTCGTCGATCTTGATCCGGATCTGCTCAAGCGGCAGAGAGGAGATGGCGTAGGTGCCATCGTTCATCCGCCAGGCGAATTTGACCCGCAGGTTCTCGCTCGTCGAGGAGTTGATGCCGCCAAAGACTAGGAAGAATCCACCGTCGATGCGTGACTGGTGGTCAGCCCACTCCACGACCTTGCGGAGCGAATGATGGCCGCGCAGCACCGCATCCATGGCCCAAACCTTAGGCTTTTCTGGCGCACAACCCAGGGACAACAGAGCAAGTGAGGCGAGGGCGAACAACACGCTACGTCTGAAAAGAACCATGGAACCCCTCCTTTGGCTGAGTGCAGCGGAAACCTGAACTTCAGGGTTCTAACCTAGCAACCTATGCTCCAGGAGTCAAGCCTCAAACCGTTTGACCACCATGCCCCGTCCTGTGTACCTCTTATGAAAGACGGACCTGGGAATGAAACAGCTGACCCAGTTTTCTTCTTTCAGTTTTGACGTGTGGTGCACAAAAAATCCGGTGAGTTTACCATTTTCTCTCTTGTATCCGACCACAACCGCCAAATGCCCGCCGTATTTTTTCCAAAACTTCAGCTGCTGTTTCAAGGTTGGTTGGGGTTTGAACGCCCAAGCTATGGAAATGATTGGAGCTTGACCGTGATCCAGCGCAGACACGAGATCGTCAAGCTTCAGCATATAGCGACGACCACCGAGCTCATGAAGTTTCGCCAGGGCGATCAGTCCATCGTGCTTCCAACCGACTTCATCGCCGTATGCGCCGATCTTTAAGCCTTCGTCGACCAGTTCCTTTGTTGGAATGACCCGCCCGGTCATGAATTCGATCACCATCCGCAAACATAAAACACCGCAGCTTGAGCGTTCCCAGTATTCAGCATCAGCCCGGCTAGAAAAACCTAGATTCAGCCAGTCATCAAGATTCCAATGCTGGGTGTAAAACGGAACCTGCAAGCGTACCTCGCTTATGTGCTGATCACGGACATCACCCAGCTCATCAATACATCACCAAAGTCACGGCCTGACGCCCGAATTGGCATGGGCAGCAGGACAACCATCCCTGGTATGGTGTTGACATCAAGAAACCAAATCTTTTCTTGCTGATCAACGATAAAATCCGTCCGGGTGACATGTCGCGCTCCGATGGTTTTGTGGACGGTCAACGCGGCCGATTGTAATCGACTGGCCAGGTCTGGCGGGATGTCGGCCGGGCATGTTTCTTCGGCCAAACCTGTTTCGTATTTGCTCTGATAGTCAAAGAATTCGTGTTTCGGCTTGATTGATATTACGGGCAAGGCGATGGACTTCCCTTCAAGGTCGATGACTGCTACGGAAAATTCTTGTCCCTCGATATACTCTTCAACCATGACGGCCGATGATTGCTTCCGCGCCGCCATAACCCCGGTTTCTAGTTCGGCTTGATTATGCGCAATGGTGATGCCAATCGAGCTACCACCGTCAACCGGCTTGATCACGACTGGTTTTGTAAACTTTAACTTCGTTCCTTCTTGAACGAGTTCTCCATGCGGCACAGCGATGCCGGCCGCGCCGATCACCAGATTCACGCGCGGCTTATCGATTGCCAGCGCATGCCCTCCGACCCGAGAAAAGATGTACGGCATGCCGAGGGTTTCTAAAAAGCCTTGGATCGTCCCGTCTTCTCCGCCGCGGCCGTGGAACACCGGAATAACACAGTCAAACTTTCCACGTTCCGCAAGGAACATGTTCAAGTCCTTGGGAATATCAAGAGTTGTGACCTCGGCCCGATCGCTAATGGCCTGTTTCACACTCGCCGCCGATTGCAAAGCAACTTCACGCTCTGAACTCGTTCCGCCGGTGAGAATAGCGATCGTCATTTATCGCGCCCGGCGAATGCCTGTTTTTCGTTCGAGCACGCCCACCCGTTGCTCCAAGGTTACAAGTTCATATTGATAGGCGGCCTGGTCTAGGCGACGGCGCATCGCCGCCACATCGTTTTGGGTAATCTGAAGATCGTTCTTGATTTCCTGAATGTCGCTTTTCATTCCACCAATATCATCGTTGATTCCCCCCATATCGCCTTTCATTCCACTGATATCGCTTTCGACTCGGCCGAACCTTTTATCCACATAATCAAATCCCTGCTTGACCATTCCGGCCAGCTTTTCTAAAGTCATTTTGCCTTTCGGCATAACGATAATTCCTTCCCGCCGCCGCGTTGTCATGATTGTACTATACACTCGTAAACAGATTTGTCAATGCTTTTACGGCTTCCGGGAAATCACATTGAAATGCCAATTTAGCATATTGAATCCAGGAATAAATCTGATTCCATCATCAATGTATGCCAAGGCATGATCAACGGTCCGCCAAGTGCCAATCGGCCGATGCATCAGCCGTCCGAGGAACCGAATGAATTGTTCATACAACGAGCCAAGATATTTGATCCGGCGGACTTCTACAATATTCAGTCCGGCATCACGAAAAATCTGCCGGATCATCGGCTTGGTGTAGCCTTCGGTGTTATCGTCCGCTACGGAATTGTGCTCTCGGCTCCGATTTTCACGAATAAACTTTTTCACCGGTCGCAGCCAACGGTACACCGTTCGATATGGCCACTGCGCTGGTTCGATGCCCCAGATGACTAGGCCGCCCGGTTTCACGACGCGGGCTAATTCTTTTAAAGCTTGGACCTGGTGCGGCATATGGTGGAACGAAGCGGCGATGAACACCGCGTCGAAGCTATTGTCGGTAAAAGGAAGATGTTCCGCATCAGCCACGGCAAAACGCATTCGATCGCCAACGCCTGCCCCAGAGGCGAGCCAGCGGGATTTAGCAACCGAAACTGGAGAAATATCGATTGAAGAAACATTTTTCCCCGCCTTAGCGATTTCGATCCCGTCAGCCCGCGTGCCACAGGCAACTTCAAGCACGTTTGTACCCTCTGGCAACCTTCGCATCGGATTCAAGAAATGCCAGTGAAACGAAGAGTTGCGACTCACTAGTCCGCGCGGCGGTGCGGTCCGCGATATTTCGTCGTGAAATGCCTGTTCTTCGCCTTTGAACGGGTCGAGGTTGGTGTCAGCGATGAGAATTGGCAGCCTGTCGCGGATAGGATAGACTTTGCCGCATCCATGACAACGCCAAGTTTCTCCTTCTTTTCGAAGTTCATGATGGCAGGCGGGGCAGGCGTAGGGTGGGTAGGTCATGATTGGAGTCAGGTCAATATAGCGCGTCAAAGATCATAACATTTAGAAGCTGCTTCGGAAAGAAAAAGCGCATCGGGTCGGCGATGCGCTGAAACGTTCGAGGGTTCGGTCAGACGAGCTTGGCTTCCGCTCTAAGCGCCTTTTCGCGTGGCAGGCCGCAGCCGCCACAGAACTTGTGGACATCCCGTACCTTGGTCCCACAGCCCTGACAGGTAGGCAGGGCCGCCTCCTCGGTTAGTACCTGCCCGCACTCCACACAGTACTTAACTTACCGTACAAGATCTGGATTCGATTGGGGTGATTCCGACACTCCAGCATGAGAACCTCCAGGAAAAGTGTTTGCGCCGGGTCGTGAACCTCATACCAAACAAGGTCTGCCTGCATCTTTGCCTATGTGGCCTTCGACGTCAAGGTTGCGCCACTTGTTGTTCTGATCAAAGCGTCGTACAATATTGTCATGGCCAATGGCGCGACATCCGAACTCATACGCTGGAAAAACCGCTTCTTAACGTACATCGAGGTGGAAAAAAATAAAAGCCTGCTGACCCGCCGAAACTACGAACATTATCTTTCGGTCTTCATTGCCGTGACCAAGCTGCAAAAACCCAGCGACATCACTCTCGACGATATTCGCGACTTCCGCCTATGGCTAAACCGGCAAACGAGCAAGCGCGGGACGTCATTAAAAAAATCCACCCAGAACTACTATTTGATTGCCCTGCGGTCGTTTTTGAAATATTTAGCCCGGCAGGATGTCAAAACGCTGGCGGCGGAAAAAATCGAGCTGGCCAAAACCGCCGAGCGACAGGTTGATTTTCTTGAAGGGCCAGACTTGGAGCGTTTCTTGAGCGCACCGCTGGCCCAAGTCCGTCGTGACATCGTTGCCTATCGTGACAAAGCCATCCTCGAACTCCTCTTTTCGACCGGACTACGGGTGTCAGAGCTGGCCAATCTCAAAAAAGATAATGTGAACTTACAGAAAGACGAGTTTACCGTTCGCGGCAAAGGCGACAAGCTTCGCATTGTTTTCCTGTCGCCATCGGCCAAACTTTGGCTCGGGGAATATTTAAAACGCCGTAAAGACATGGCGCCATATCTTTTTGTCCGGAACGACCGCGCCTCCAAAAAGTCAGCGGATCAGAAACCAATTACGTCACGGTCAATCCAACGCCTGGTCGAACACTATGCCAAAGCCGCCGGGATTACGAAGCGGGTCACGCCGCATACCCTGCGTCATTCGTACGCCACTGACCTGCTCATGAACGGCGCAGACATTCGCAGTGTGCAAGCAATGCTCGGGCACGCCTCGATCCAAACCACCCAAATTTACACCCACATTACCAACCCAAAACTGCGCGAAATCTTCGGCAAGTACCACGGAAAGAAGCGGGATAAAAATGACCGAAGGTCATCCTGAGCCGCCGAAAGCGAGCGAAGGAACTCTATCTCGCGCCGAGGAGATTCTTCATCCCGCTCCATGGCGGGATTCAGAATGACAGTCTTTCGGCTGTCAAAAGAAAAGCACCCGGTTTCCCGAATGCTTCGTTTGGGTTGCCTCACTGACGAAGACAGAGCTTGACGATCGCCGTCGTCTTGCCATCGAGACACAGCGTCGTCCGTCCGGCCATGGTGCCGTTGTTCGCCACGCCCGAAACCCGGACAACTTCACCCGGTTCCAGGATGCGGCTGCCGATGCGATGGACGACGATACTGACTCGGCCGTTGATGGGATGGCCACTGCCGTCGGTGATGACGATGCCCACCGGCACGGTCAGCCAGTCCGCTGACTTCGAGGGATGGGGCAACATCAGGATCAGCCCGAGGAGCAGAAAGACGATGACCACGAGCATGATTTTGGAGTTGAAGAACATGGCGCCCTCCGGAGCTGTAGGTGGAAAGAGCAACTAAAACATGCAAACCTATCACAAAAAAACTCTTTTGTTAACCCCGTTAGAGATGGATCGTACAAGGGCTGAAAAAAAGGTTCATGCGAAGTGATAACGTGGCACTATCGAAAACATTGCTGGCCCCATTTCTAACGGAGTCAAGAGGAAACGGAAAAGTATATGCAAAAATTACTTTTG
>JACQBO010000025.1 GCA_016194465.1 Candidatus Kerfeldbacteria bacterium | reverse complement strand
TTAGGTATTATCGGGATCGTGGTTGGTCTGTACAGCATTTTCAATCAAAAGTTTCTTGGTTCGAACCTTGAGAACCCGGCCGACACGATTCTCCATATCGTGGTCGGAGGCTGGGCGCTGGCAGCCAGCATGATGAAAATGAAAGGGGGCATGGCCAGTTCCACGCCCGCAAAACCAATGACCGGCGGAGCCATGTAGTTCGCGATCAACGGTTCAGCAAAAAAACACCGCTTGTTGAGTGGTGTTTTTTTGTAAGAACAGAACCCAAGTGGTATACTAGCGGGCCAATGGAAAATATTTCTGCCGAACAATCGATGCCGGACCTACCTGCCCCGTCTCCTATTCACAACCGATACGTCCGGTGGATTTTGTATTTTCTCGTGTATGGAACCGTCATCGTGGTCTTCGGGTATCATCTTATTCTCCATGCGATCAATACGACGAAAGTCGCCGCGATTCCCTGCCCGTCTCTGCGGGAAACGGTCAGCTGGAAAATTCATGACGGGCGCTTTGAGCCGCCCACGCTGACCGTCTCGCGCTGTCAGACGGTCAAAATATTGAATCAGGACAGCGTCAGCCGGGATCCGGCTTTTGGACCGCACCCGAAGCATATCGTCTACGGCGATTTTCACGAGCGACTGCTCCGGCCCGGGCAAGCCAACAGTTTCACGGCGAGCATTACCGGCACCTATCCGGCGCACGACCACCTCGAAGAAACCGTGGCTGGTACCATGGTGGTCCGGTAAATATGGCGCCGCGAGGCTATTTCTTACTCCGCAAGCGATTTGAGGTTGTGCACGAGCACACCGTCCACATAGTACGTGTGCGTTGTACCGACCGTTATGTTGTAGACGGTGGCTTGCCGTCCGGTAAAGACCAGTCGCCGGATGACCGCGGATCGGGCAGCCGAGCCCAGGCCTTGTTGCACGACGTCGCCGACCCGCAGGTCATGGACGGCCGTCCAGGTTTGTCGGTCGGGCTGGTAGAATCGGTGGACCGGCGTGACGTTCAATGTCGTGCCGTCGGCGAGCACCATTTGGCCGAACGGTTCGTTGTAGTGGGTCAAAATGTCCATCACTGGCGCCACCGCGGTCTGTCCGGTAGATTCGTCATACGAGGAGACGTGGTCGCCGACGCGAATGCGTTCAATTGGTATCAGGTCGTTCGGCGTGTTGACCATGGTGCCGGCGGTGAAGCACCCGCCCCCACCGCCCGAACCAAAGCGGACATGGATGGTTAATCCGGCATCATCTTGATGCGTCACAGTCAGCCAGGCGTTCGTAACGGGATCATGGAACGTTTGATATTGCTGGACCGCAATGGTCAAACCCCCGCTGGCATCATTAGGGCGGCTAATGATGTTTTCCGGGTCAACCAATTCTGCATCCCAGTGATAATTCATGGCCGCCACATGAAGCAAAGCACCGGTAAAAACATCCCGCCGGGCGCCGGTATAAATCGCGTCTGCTTTATCGATATTCGCGTCAAACCCGGTACCGTTGGGATGGCGGTATTCCAGGTAGAGGTAGTCGTTACCGGTATCATATTGGGCGCGGAGAATGCGAATCGTTTTTAACCCGTCATGGTTCGTTTCATAGGGCTCCAAAGTATAATCACCATCGGCCGCCACAGTTTTTACCTGGTTATTACTGAACCAGCCCATTTTCTGTTTGTACATGGCGTTATAATGGCCAATGACTCCCGTCCCGCCCTCTCCGTTTCCCATGACATCAATCGGATCGCCATAGTTCACGGCGGTACAGGTGGTACTAGGATTCGTCGTAATGGAAACACCGTGACAGTCGATAAAGTATGCATGAGGGAAACCAAAGGTGTGACCAAGTTCATGGACGAGAGTTCCTCCCGTTACTCCGGAATAAGCATTGAGCGCTACTTGTCCGACATTGAACGATTTGTCGCCGACGGTCACCGGGCCCGACGATCCATACCCACCAGTTCCTAGGCCCGGAGCAATCACGACCACCTCGTCGTAATTGGCAAAATCAATAGTATAAGCCGTCGCAAAAGTATTCATGGCCGAGCTCATCAGTATAGAGAGCGAACTGGTCCGATTAATTGGGAGCTGTCTCCAACCGAATGAATCAGCCGAACCTTGGCCGGAGGCGCCGGTGATGGTTTCTTTTTGGTACGAGGTCTCGAGCAAGTAATCATGGGCCGTGTTCAGCGTCGAGGTGATCGTCGCATCAGGCAAGGGCGGCTGGCCAAGGTCCTGAAAAAAAACTTTCAAGACCGCGGTCCGGCGAATCCGAATGGCGGGGATAATGGGGTCGTGCGGCGGCGCAAAATCACGATCGTCGATGACGCTCGGCCCGCTTCCCACGACTGCCGTCGCGACAACTTGACTACCGAGTCGCATGCCTTGAACTTTCACCGGACCGGTTGGGACCACCTGTAAGCTCGTGGTCGCTTGGAGATCGTACGTCTTCCCCTGGCTGTCGGTCAGGCTGGCGCGTAGATCATGATCCGGTTTAACGCCGGGACCATCGACAAACCAAACATGCATCTGGCCTTGAAGATCGATGCTTGTTTCGGTATCTTGAGGTGCAAACGCCGTGGCCTTTGCTAAGATGTCGCCGGTCAGAACCGATTGGATAAAACCTGCCGGATTATCAGTTACCAACGCCGACAAGAGTTGCCGCCGGCAGTGCAGTTCTTGCCGAACAAAGTTCCTCGGGCTTGTCGCGATGAGACGGCTTTTCAGGTCGGAATTGAGACGGCCAAGAAACTGAAGGGACGATTCGCCGGCATGAGGCTGACAGGATGTCAGGCCGATCTGGTCAACGACATTTCTGGTCGCCAAAAAGAGTCCAGCGGCAAACGCCAGACCAGCTAATGACACAACGACAGTGATGGACGTCGCCCTGATCTTTATCGCTTGACTTGTCTGCATATCAATCACAGGTTTGTTTTTATAATAATAGCATATTTTTCCCGGTCTGTCTACTTGAGACTTGAATTGCTGGCTGGTTCGTGTTACCGTGGGCAATTACATGGTGCGCTCGTAGCTCAATGGATAGCCCCGCACCAGGCGCGCAATATCTCCCCAATGGTGCGCCCTTAGCTCAGTGGATAGAGTACTTGGCTTCGGACCAAGGGGTCGCAGGTTCGAGTCCTGCAGGGCGCACCAGAGCGAAGAAGCCGCCGTCCTCTCGAAAAGGGAGAACGGTTTCTTCGCTGTGTAGAGCGCTTTTCTGCTTTTGACCCGCGGGTTCGAACACACTGCTTGAATGATCTGCCGCCGTTGAACCGGAGTCCCCGTTTCAAAGACTTCCGGGGCCTTCTGTGAGAAGGCCAGCACGGAGTCGATCCGCTGGAGCAGCGCCTCTTTCGTCAGGAAGGGTCGATCCAGCTCCACCCGAAGCGTACCCTGGCGCTCAGCGATGTCCCGTCGGCGCCGCTGGAAGGTCTCATCTGTTAGTTCTATTTATTTTTTTATAAAAAAGTGAAGGTTCGTTTTCAGAAAAATGGCTATTCTTAGCGCTTTTTGTTTTTCTAAAGCGGCTGGAATAGTCACTTTTTTATAAATTTTTGTATGTAACTAACACTCATATGGACGGGGAGCAGCGCCCGCTGCTCGATATCAGCAGGGAGACCGCTAGGATGTTGCGCGGGAAGAAGGCAGTAATCTTCGACTGGGACGGTCTGCTGTTTGACTCGGAGCCTGTCTTTTTTGGGGCAATCGCTGAGGTACTAGCCAGGCGCGGAGTCACTGTTGACAAAGAGGAATACGTCCGGGCAGACCTTCAGAACGGCGTATCGCTCTTAGAGCGCCTTGCTGAGCGCGGCCTAATTCACGATCTCCCCGCAGTCAGAGACGAGATTTACAGGGATTACCGTGCCAAACTCCAATCTCCTATCGCTCCACTGCCGGGGGCTCTCGGCCTGCTCGGAAACCTTTCTGGACGGTACAAGCTCGCAGTCGCTTCGTCGTCACGACGTGAGTTTATTGACATCATGTGTCAGCAGTATGACTTGGCCAGCTATTTCGATGTAATTATTTCTCGGGAGCAAACGGATCGTCTGAAGCCAAATCCGGAGTGTCTTTTGCTTGCCGTGAAAGATCTTGGTCTCGATGCGGACCAGTGTCTCTTCGTAGACGACGCCTTGCGAGGCCTGCGCGCTGCGCAGTCAATTGGCTTGGATTGCGTGATAGTACCGAATCGGTGGACGCGCGAGGCCGTCTATCCGGGTGCGATCGCGCGACTCAGATCCCTCCACGAGCTCAACGAGATCTTTCAGGCGAGCGAGGAAGTGTAGAAGGAATGGTGGCCTCATGGGCATGAAAGTTTCGTATATCGCAGTGGCGTGGCTTGTTAGTTACATACAAAAATTTATAAAAAAGTGACTATTCCAGCCGCTTTAGAAAAACAAAAAGCGCTAAGAATAGCCATTTTTCTGAAAACGAACCTTCACTTTTTTATAAAAAAATAAATAGAACTAACACGTGGCAGG
>JACQBO010000030.1 GCA_016194465.1 Candidatus Kerfeldbacteria bacterium | reverse complement strand
GTATCATCATGTGACCCCAACATATCTGCCAGAATACGTGGCAGAATTTGCCCTCAGATTTAGCCATCCGGAATTGTTCTTTTCACCCCGTCATTACTTACTCAAATGCTTCAAGCCTGTTCCATTTGACTAGGGATGCCCCGGCAAGGTCAAGTTGACAAAACCCTTTTTTTGTGCTAGAATACCTCTGTTCAGCCTAAAAACTGGACTGTGTTCCTTAGAAAAACACAAAAAGAAAAACAAAAGCGCGGGCAGAGGGTCCGGGTGTACCCTGGGCTGATCGAAGCGAAAAATCGATAAACCCAACGTACACCTGCGTGACCAAGACAACTTCGTTGTTCGAAGTCCATTGACCCTCTGCCTCCCACCTTTTGCCTATTTCCATGCCACGATCGATTGGGCGAAGATTTTTTATGCATGCATTGGCGCTGATTTCCGGCGCCGTGTTTTTTGTTTGGCCACAGCAGCCAGCCAGCGCCGCGGTTCCCGCTGCCAACCAAATCGTGGTGGCCAGTACGAAACAGAGTATCCTCACCTTTGGCGGCAGCTTTGCGCAAGGCCAAAGCCTGGCGGTGGCCGACGTGACCGGTGACGGGCCGGATGAATATATTGTGGGGGCCGGCCCGGGCGGCGGACCCCAAATTGAAGTCTACAGCCAAACCGGCGATCGATTGCGATCGTTTTTTTCGTTCGACAAGAAAATGTCCGCTGGGCTTTGTGTCGGGGCTGGTGCGCTGCAGCTGGGACAACCGGCGACCATCGCCGTGGGCGCCCAAGCAGGCGGCCCGTCGGATGTTGAGCTGTACAATTTGAACGGCGTGCGCACCGGGAAATTTACCGCCTTCGAATCGTCATACACCGGGGGCGTGAACGTGGCAGTGCTAGCGGCGACGGAACACAATGCTGGGGCGATCGTGGTTGGCAGCGGCACCGGCCGAGAACCGGAGGTGCGGGTGTTTGATGCCAGCGGCCAGACACTGCTGTGGTCGTGGCAACCGTTTGGAAAGTCGTACACCAACGGCGTGGCGGTGGCGGCCGGGTGGAGTCCGACTTTCGGCCAGCCGGTGATCATCGTCGGCGCCAAAGCCGGTCAGCGGCCCGATGTCCAAGTCTATGGGCTGAACAGCCGCACGCTACTGGCCAGCTGGCTCGCCTACGACGCCAAAGTAAAAACCGGCCTGTCCTTAGCCTATGCCAACGACACCGTGGTGACGGGCGCTGGTCCCGGGGCCGGACCAGAAGCCAGGGTATTTTCGCTGCAGGGATCGGTGGCACAAATCGTTTCACTCTTCGATGCGAATTTTCATGGCGGCATCGTCGTCGGGTACACGCTCCTCAACGGCCGGTACGTCATCGTCGGCTCAGCCGCTTCTTTTCCGACCAGTCCGGCGGCCAATGGGAAACGGATTGAGGTTAGCTTGAGCAAACAAGAATTGCGTTTGTTTGAAAACGGACAGTTGCTGAGCGTCCACCGGGTCTCGACCGGCAAATGGTCGGCGCCCACCCCGATCGGAAGTTTTCAGACCCGAAATAAGATTCCGGTCGCCTATTCCCGGGCCTACGGTTTGTACATGGAATGGTGGATGGCGATTACCCCCGACGGCAAGGTCGGCCTCCACGCTTTGCCGTTTTGGAAACTGAAAAACGGCGGCAAGCTTTATGAAGGCGCGGCCCATATTGGCACACCCGTCTCCCACGGCTGCATCCGCCAAACGCTGGCCGACGCCAAAGCATTATTCGATTGGGCGCCGATCGGGACGCCGGTGGTCGTCCAGTCGTAGCCGGCTTGCCCTGCGAGCAGCCCTACGGTATACTATCCCCGTCATGGAGTTGATTTTTGTTTTGGTGTCATGAAACGACGGAATGTTTGGCTGACCTTCGGGCTCGTTCTGGTGCTCAGTGGCTTGGCCGGATTAGCTGATTGGCCGAAAGGCCCGAATATCCATATTGGAAAATACCAGCGGGATATCTCGGTCCGGCTGGGCTTGGATTTACGAGGCGGCACCAGCCTGGTCTATATCGCCGACATGAGTAAGGTCGCGACCGCCGATCGAGTCTCCGCTCTCGACGGGGTACGCGACGTCGTCGAGCGACGGATCAACGGCTTTGGCGTGTCCGAACCAGTCATCCAAACCAGTCGGGTGGGGGGACAATATCGAATTAGTGTCGATTTAGCGGGCATCACCGATATCAATCAGGCCATCAAACTGATTGGCGAAACCCCGCTATTAGAATTTCGTGAACCGCAAGGGCCGGCTGGTTTACCGGATGCCGCCGCCAAAAAAAAGGCCCAAGACCTGATTGATCAGCTGAAGAAACCGGGCAGCGACTTTGCCGCGCTGGCCAAAGCAAATTCCGATGATCCGTCGGCCAAAGTGAACGGCGGCGATCTGGGGTTCGCCCCGCAAGGGCAATTCGTTCCGGAATTTGATGCGGCGTTGTTCGATCAATTAAAAAACGGCCAAATCACCCCGGAGCCAATCAAGACGCAGTTCGGGTATCACGTCATTAAACGGATCGAGGACAAAACGGTGACCGAAAACGGCAAACAAGTTTTGCAGGTTCATGGTGCCCACATCCTCATTACGACTACCGATACTGCCAGCAAACTGGCCCAGTATGTCCCGACCGCGTTATCCGGGAAACAGCTGAAGCGCGCCGATGTCGTCTTCGATCCCAATAGTGGGGCGCCCCAAGTCCAACTGCAGTTTAATAGTGAAGGGACGAAACTCTTTGGCCAATTGACAAAAAAAAATTTGGGCAAGGTACTCGGTATTTATCTTGATGGGCAACCCATTAGTTTGCCCCGCGTGCAGTCGGAGATTACGTCGGGCACAGCGGTCATCACCGGTAATTTCACGCTTGAGCAGGCGAAACAACTAACCAAACGTCTCAACGCTGGCGCCTTACCCGTAGCGATTACCCTGGTTAGTCAAGCCAATGTTGGCGCGACTCTGGGCCAGGAATCGATTGAACGAAGTCTGGTCGCCGGTATTATCGGCCTGATCCTCGTCGCCTTGTTTATGATCTTCTACTATCGCTTCCCCGGACTTTTAGCGGTGGTGGCGCTGCTTATCTATAGTTTGATCGTGCTGGCAATTTTCAAGCTGTGGCCAATTACCTTGACCTTGGCCGGGATCGCTGGCTACATTTTATCGATCGGCATTGCCGTCGACGCCAATATCCTGGTCTTTGAGCGCACCCGAGAAGAACTACGTCAAGGCTTGTCTCTGGTGGCGGCCATCGAGCACGGTTTTCAACGGGCCTGGTTATCAATCCGCGACTCGAATGTGTCCAGCCTCATCACCGCCTTTATCCTCATTTGGTTTGGCTCGAGCTTGATTAAAGGTTTTGCCGTGACGTTAGCCATTGGTATTGGTGTCTCCCTCTTTTCGGCGATTACCGTCACCCGGACACTCATGCGCCTGACGGTTTCGACCTGGATGACAAAACATCTTTGGTTATTTGGACGGGAGCTATCGGCCCGGCAGGAGAGTCGTGATGTATAGGATCATTCAAAAAAGGAAGTACCTCTTTGCCTTCTCGCTGGCTGTGTTGGTGCCGGGGATCATTGCTATTTCCCTCTGGGGGTTGAAGGTCGGAATTGATTTCACGGGCGGCACCAGGTTTACCTTAACCTTTAGCGGACCGCGGCCGAGTGGTCCGGAAGCGGCGTCCCTTGTCGCTCCACAGAAAGTAGGACAAGTGATCGCCCAAACTGCTGGGGCGCACGACTTGGTCATGCAACTGCCGAGCGTTACCAACGAGCAACGTCAGCGGATACTTTCCGCCGTCCAAGCCAAGTACCCGTCGGCTAGCGAAAAAAGTTTTGAGTCGATCGGTCCCACTGTCGGTAAGGAGTTGTTACGCCGGGCCGTGACCGCCACGGTTCTCGTCCTGGCGGCCATCGTCTTCTATGTCAGCTGGGCATTTCGTAAAGTGAATGTCGGCCCCGTGCCGGCCTGGGTGTACGGTTTGGCGGCCGTGGTCGCTTTATTTCACGATATTTTCGTGGTGGTCGGTATTTTTTCTATTCTGGGTCACTTCTTTGGTATAGAAATTGATAGCTTGTTTGTGACGGCCTTACTCACCGTGCTGGGCTTCTCCGTGCACGATACGATTGTTGTCTTTGATCGGATCCGTGAGCGTTTACTGAAAGGACATGAGTCAACGTTTGAAGAAACCGTCAATGTCAGCTTGAACCAAACGGTCGTACGTTCGATTAACACCTCACTGACCACGCTCTTGGTTCTCTCCGCGCTCTACCTGTTTGGGGGCGTCACCATTCGCAACTTTATCCTAGCGCTCCTGATTGGCATTGCCAGCGGAACATACTCGTCAATTTTTGTAGCCAGCCCCTTGCTCGTTGTCTACGAACGCTGGAAAAGGCGGAGGTAAGGCATACCTAAAATCCCATCTCGTCGTTCGGGAGAAATTTTCGTTTGGCCAAAATACTTGACAGTTTGTCAATATTATGCTATATTATGGATATTGGCACATTTTCTATGGATTCCCACGATTCGCAAAAAGCTACCAATTCAATCCTAGATCGAGTCATGCAGAGCCAGCAATCGGAAACGCTGGAGCATTTTAATCCCTTAGAAGTGGTCAATGAGCTTTTCCGGCAACTTTCGGCTAAGGAAGCAGATGTCCTGCGGCGAAGATTTGGCTTGATCAAGCCAGAGACGGAAACCCTGGAAGATATTGGCCAGTCCTACCACGTCACCCGCGAACGGGTCCGCCAGATTCAACGTTGGGCCATCGAGCGGTTAAAAACCGCCACCGCGTCAAAACATATTATGCATACGCTGGACACGGCGATTGAAAGTATTTTAGAGCAGCACGGCGGTCTCCTGGCCGAAGAGGATCTCTTGCGGGGATTACATGGGCATGTCGAAGAAACGCCCATGGTTCGGGCGGCCACCTTGTTCTTGCTTCATGAATTGCTTGGCGGTAAGTTTTCCCGCATTGTCAGCCGCCAGTACAAACCATTCTGGAAATCTCGGCTAGTCAATGAACTCTTGTTATCATCAGCCATTGAACAGGCGAAAAATATTTTGCGCCAGCGCAATCAGCCGATCAGCCGCGAGCAGCTCTTAGAAGCCATGCAACAAACGCCCTGGTGGCAGGAACACACCAATGAGCTCACCCCAAACGCGGTCTTGTCTTATTTAAACGTGGCCACCGACATTGAACACAATCCATTCCATGAGTATGGTCTGCGAACGTGGGGGAGTATCGTGCCCAAGCGCATGAATGATAAGATCCTCTTGGTCATGCGCAAGCATGGCCAGCCCATGCATTTTCAGGAAATTACACAGCGGATCAACGAAACTGGTTTTGATCGTCGACAAGCCTACCCGCCGACCGTTCACAATGAGCTGATTCTTAACCAGGAATACGTCTTGGTCGGGCGGGGGATCTATGCCCTCAAAGAATGGGGATACAAACCGGGGGTGGTGGCGGATGTGATCGTTGACATTCTCAAAGCTTCGCCTGAACCTCTCTCACGCGACAATATTGTGGAGAAAGTCTTGACCCAACGCCTCGTCAAACGGAATACAATTTATCTCGCGTTAACAAACAAATCGCTCTTTACCAGGCAACCCGATGGCCGTTATGGCCTGGTGGCGGGTCCCGTATCATGATCACGTTTACTTTTCCTCAGTTCTCCAATCCCTTTTCGGCCATGGTATGGCTGTTTACCCATGGCGGCTTTATCGGCGTCATGGCGGCCTTTGCCTCTGGGGCGTTTTGGCTCTACATGGAAGCCATCCAGACTCGCTACCTGTCAAAAATACAATATGTGCTCCTGGCGATTGATGTGCCGAAAGAAAACGAGCAAACGCCGAAAGCAGTCGAACACATATTCAGTCATTTTCATGGCATCCACCGCAACCCCAATAAGCTCGAGAAATACCGCGACGGCTTTGTCATGCCGTCTCTGAGTATCGAACTCGTCACTATTGGTGGTTACATACAATACCTCATCCGCACCCCAGTCAATTTCCGTGACATGATTGAAGCCGCCATTTATGCTCAGTACCCAAACGCCGAAATATCTGAGGTGGAAGATTATGCCACCAGGGTCGAAGCCAAGTTTCCCAACGACTCATATGACATGTGGGGGGCGGAATTAACCTTAGTGACCAATCAAGTCTATCCCATCCGGACCTACCCGCTCTGGGAACACAGTCTCACCCAGACCTTTCTTGACCCGATGGCTTCGCTGCTAGAAATGATGGGTCGCATCCGCAGCGGCGAGCAGATATGGCTGCAGTGGGTCATTTCGCCGACGCCGGATGACGGGTGGAGGAAGAAGGGGCTAGTGGTCATCAACAAACTGATTGGCCTCAAGGGCGCGAATAAAAAGTCGACGCTTGACGATCTCCTCGCGGCGCCGGGGAATTTGGCGACCGGCGCCTATCAAACCTTGACTCGGACCCTCTTTGAACCGAGCCAAACAACGCAGCGAGAAAAGGATGAACCTCCGAGTCTCATGCAACACCTCGCCCCGAACGTGCGGGTGGTCGTAGAAGCAATTGGCATGAAAATTTCCAAGCTGGGTTTTGATGTTAAATGCCGCTTGGTATATTTGGGACAGAAGGATGAGTTTGACCGATCCCGCATCTCCGGCATGTTTGGTGCCTTAAAACAGTATCAAGGGTTAGATATGAACGGTTTTCGGCCAGACCAAAAAATGAAAACTGCTCGAGTTTTTTTTCGGCCCCGGCAGAGAGAAAATGGTTTGAAGCGACGAATTTTGCTGGGATATACATACCGCAGCAATTGGCGGGGACGAGCCAAGTTCGTCTTAAATGTTGAAGAACTGGCGTCGCTGTGGCACTTCCCGGTGCTGACGGTCAAGGCGCCATTGGTCAAGAAAACCGAAGCCAAGCGGGGGGAGCCTCCGGTGGCGCTGCCGGTTGGCGATGAAACGGAGTATCTTCCAGAGAAGGCGAAGATTCCGGCCCACGCCCCTGGCCCCGGGTCAACTAGTCCGGTCCCGGGTGCCCCGACGAATTTACCAGTGGGATAATCTATGGATACGAATCCCAGCGATATTACCCTGTTTGGCCGGACGAATTACCGTAATAAGTTGCAGGCGTTTGGTATTAAGACCGACGACCGCCGCCGGCACATGTACGTCATTGGGAAAACCGGTATGGGCAAATCAACCATGCTGGAAAACATGATCGTGCAGGATATCCGGGCCGGGCGCGGCTTAGCCGTGGTCGATCCGCATGGTGACCTGGTAGAGAAAGTCGTCAAGTATATTCCTTCGTATCGGGTGAATGACGTTATTTATTTTAACCCGGCCGATGTCGATTATCCGATTGCCTTCAATATTCTCGAATCGGTTGATCCGGCCCTCCGCCATCTCGTCGCCTCCGGACTGATCGCCGTCTTTAAAAAAATCTGGGTTGATTCTTGGGGGCCCCGCCTCGAATACATCCTACGCAACACCATCCTGGCTTTAATCGAATTCCCCGGGTCCACGCTTTTAGGCGTAACCCGCATGTACGTTGACAAGGAGTATCGAAAGAAAGTCGTGGAGAAAATTTCCGATCCAGTCGTGAAAACCTTTTGGAAAACTGAATATGAATCGTATGCCAATCAGTTTCGAACCGAGGCGGTCTCGCCCATCCAGAATAAAATTGGCCAGTTCTTGTCAAGTTCCATCATCCGTAATATCGTCGGCCAATCAAAATCAACCATCGATATGCGTCAGATTATGGATAATGGCAAGATTCTACTGCTGAATCTAGCCAAAGGCCGGATTGGGGAAGATAACGCCGCGTTACTTGGCGCCATGATGATTACCAAGATTCAACTGGCGGCCATGAGTCGGATTGATATTCCGGAAACACAACGGCACGATTTCTTCCTATACGTTGACGAGTTCCAAAACTTCGCCACCGAATCGTTCGCCAACATTCTTTCTGAAGCCCGAAAATACCGCCTTGATTTGATTATTGCTCACCAGTACATCGAACAACTCGATGAAAAAGTCCGGGCGGCCGTCTTTGGCAACGTGGGAACGATTATCACCTTCCGGGTCGGCGCGGCGGATTCGGAATTTTTAGCTAAAGAATACGAACCCGTCTTTACAGAAATCGACCTGGTAAATTTAACCAAGTACGACATGTATCTCAAGCTGATGATCGACGGCGTGGCGTCTGAACCTTTTTCCGCCACCGGCCTCCCGCCGGTTGATCATCCCGATAATCTGGCCGAGACGATTGTTCGCGTTTCCCGGGAGCGCTACGCCAAACCACGCGAGGTGGTGGAAGAAAAAATTTCCCGCTGGAGCGGTTTTGGCGCCGAACCGCCCGTCCCCGAATCGCGTCCTGAGCCTGAACGATTCGGCTCGAACTCTGATCAGGGTCGTTCCGCCCAGGCCCGTCCGAGGTATGACCAGCGCCCCAAACGTGAAGCAAAAGCCGAGATGGTCCTGGGCGAGCGTCAACCCGTCGCCCCGATCAATATCCCGCCGGCCATGTCGCTCACCCAGGCCATGCAGCAAACCAAATCGAATCAGCCGCGCCCCAACCCCGACCGGCATCAACGGCATGACCGTCGGCCGCCCCGATCGGATCGGCGACCAGAACCACGCCGCGGCGACCAGCGTCTTCGCTCCCCGGCGCCCGTCAGCCAACCGCCGGCAAATCAACCTGAGCCGGAGCATCACCCGACCGTGCTCAAGCCGGGCGAAACACTGCGCTTGCCGTAACCACTTTCTTTTTCGGCCAATTCTGATATACTGGGCCTATGGTTGAATTGACGTGCATCATCCCCGCCTATAATGAAGCGGAGAGTTTACTGCATCTGTGGCCCCGATTAGCCGACGCTTTACACCGTACGGCCAGCTGGGAAGCGATGATCATCGACGATGGCAGTACCGATGGCACGTGGCCGGTGATTGAGCGGCTGAGTTTGGCTGACAAACGATGCCAAGGCATCCGTCTCAAAACGAATCAAGGCAAGTCCGCTGCGCTCATGGCCGGCTTCCAAGCGGCGACCGGGACGATTGTGGTCACGATGGACGCGGATTTGCAAGATGAGCCCCAGGAAATTCCCAAGCTGATCGAGCCGATCCGGCGTGGTGAGGCCGACGTCGTCGGAGGGTGGAAACAGGACCGCCAGGATCCGGCCGTCAAACGCATCTCTTCAAAAATTTTTAACAGCCTGGCCAACCGAGTCGCCCAGACAGGTTTTCATGATCTCAACTGCGGCTTGAAGGCCTATAGGCTTGAGGTGGTGAAGGACCTTGATCTCTACGGAGATCTCTATCGCTTTATTCCGGTATTGGCGAGTGCCCAGGGTTGGCGAGTGATGGAGTTGCCAGTCCAGCATCACGCTCGTGAGTATGGCCAGTCGAAGTATGGACTCCGGTTGGGCGGAATTTTTGATTTAGTCACACTCGGCCTGATCACCAAGTACCGCTGGCGGCCCTTGCACTTTTTTGGAAGTTGGGGTGCCCTGTTCTTTCTTTTCGGCTTGGCTAGCCTCGTGTACTTAACGGTCGTGCATTTTCAAGGCCATCCCATCAACGACCGGCCGCTTCTGTTGTTCGGAATTCTTATGATTATTACCGGTTTGCAACTCTTTTTTACGGGTTTGTTGGCCGACCTTATCTTGCATCACCAATCCCGCCGGAAATGAGCACGACCAACCAAAAAAAATATTTGGGATCAAACCCGGTGCAGCAATGGTTCCTACGCCGCTTTCTTGACCGCCTGGTTGATATGATCGCCAGTCAGCAGCCCGTCTCAATTCTCGAAGTCGGATGCGGTGAAGGATACCTGCTGAACCAAATTCATGAACGGTTACCTGACGTGAAGAAACAAGGGTACGATGTTTTCGAAGCTGCCTTGCATGAAGGCCGGCGTTTATTTCCAAAATTGACGTTGGAGACCGGCGATATTTATGATCTGCCCGACGACGATAGTTCGTGGGACCTGGTGGTCGCTAGCGAAGTGCTGGAACACTTGGCCAACCCTGATGCAGCCCTGCGTGAATTACAACGAGTGGCCAAGCGCGCCGTGGTGTTGACCGTGCCACACGAACCGTGGTTTCGTCTGGGCAATCTTGGCCGACTGCAAAACCTCAGTCGTTTTGGCAACCACCCCGAGCACGTCAACCTTTGGACCAAGCGTCAATTTGCC
>JACQBO010000008.1 GCA_016194465.1 Candidatus Kerfeldbacteria bacterium | reverse complement strand
GGTCCGAGCGTACTGGCCCGTTCGGTGGGAAACTGATTGAGAATCAAATCATGAATGGTCACCACGAATGGCCGCCGGTACAGCACCGGGACATTGAAGTGGGGCACGTGGAGCAAATCCAATTTGGCCCGATTAAAAATGCCAGGCAACCACAGTTGCTCCCGGAGGGAATACCAGTGATAGTCGGCTAATACTTTATGCCAGCGCTCGTTTGGCGGCTGCCACTGTTCCCAGGCCGCCCGGCGCAAAAAAACCATGTAGTCGTTAGTTTGATCTTGCTGGCCAAGGTGGAACACCAGACGGTCGACATAGCGTCCGATCCCGGTTTCCTGGGGCCCAAAAAACCTGGCATCAATGCCAATCCGCATGGCTAGGATCGCAAGTAGTGCCGTCCGGTGACGATGAGCAGGGCCAGGTAGAGGCTGATGAGTGCGGCCACGGCCGTGATCAACCACCGATTCGGCTGGCTCGGGGCGATCACCGGATCAGAGCCGACCACGGAGAATATTGATTTACCGTCGGCGGTTTGATTGAGCGAACTGGCGCGGGATTCGACCACCTGACGAATGCCGGCCGCCAGTTTGGCCGCGCGATCATGGGTCGATTCGTTGAAGCGGACGACGATGTTCTGGGCGGAGTATTTGCGCACCTTAAATCGACCGGCCAGACTGTTGACCGAATCAATATTGGCGTCGAGATTCGCTTGATGGTAGAAATCCTGCAGCACCGACGGCGTGCTGAACCAACTGACCACCGTCTGGGAAAAAAGATCGGCCGCCTGCAAGGCATAGTACCCGTCATACTGATAACTCGTAGTTATCTCTTTATTAATGCGGTTGACGGCAAATGATTCCGACGTCGCATAAGACACTGGTCGCAGGGCGGCGGTGATATACGCCGTGACGGAGACCACCAAGACAACCACGAGAACTAGCCAGCGCTGACGCCAGAAGAGTTGGATATAGTCGCGAGCTTCCATAGATGTATCTTACGTGAATGAATCGTTTTTGCCAAGCGGTCGTGGCGAAGGCAGCGCCATGGCTTGGTCGAGATACTGGCGTATCGCGGCCGTGAACCGCTCCAGGCTGAATTGTTCTGCCCACTGTTGAACGGCGGCCGGACGGAATTGCTCTGGTTTGAAACGAATGACCGTGTCGGCCAACGACTCCCACTCCTGTTCATCAAAAAACGTGCCGCTCTGCCCCGGTTGGACGGTTTCCAGTGCTCCGCCCGCCGCATAGGCGATCACCGGCCGCCCGGCGGCCATCGCTTCGACGGCCGTAATACCAAAATCTTCTTCTTGGGGATTGATGAAGGCGATCGCTTGGCCATAGAGATCGGGCATGGCTGTATCGGGCAACCGACCTACGAACTCGATATTACTCTTCGCGATCTCTTGCAACCGCTTGAGATCCGGACCATCGCCGAAGATTTTGAGCGGTAGGCCCAGACGATTAAAGGCTTGGACCGCCACATCAAAGCGCTTGTAAGGCACGAGCCGCCCACCGGTCAGATAATAATTCCCGACCTGCGGACTGATGGCAAACCGGGCCGTGTCCACGGGTGGGTAGATGACTGTTGACTCCCGCCGATAGTATTTACGAATGCGCTGCTCCACCGCTCGGCTATTGGCGATGAAGTCATCAACCCGGGCGGCGGCCAGGGTGTCCCACATTCGTAAATAAGTCAGGAATGGTGGCAACACCTTGCGCACCCAGCGTGGATGGTGAAACTCCCGAATATATCGATGCGTGTCGGTCCACAGGTAACGGGTTGGGCTGTGCAAGTAACAAACGTGCCGGGCCCGCGGATGGGTGATGACGCCCTTGGCGAAGGCTGAGGCACTCGAAAGCACCAAGTCATACTCCGATAAATCAAAAGATTCCACGGCCGTCGGCATCAAGGTTAAGTACCACTCGTAGTGACGCAGGCCACCCGGCAGATGCTGAATAAATGAGGTCCGGATGTCACGGGAGCGAAACGCTTGATTGGCTTTGTCCGCGTTATACACGACAGTGTACAACGGAGCCTGCGGGAACATCCGAAGAAAAATCTCGGTCACCCGTTCAGCGCCGCCGTCTTGGGCCAAGTGTTCGTGAACCAGAGCAACTTTCATTAGGCGACCGTTTCCATATGGACCACAGCCCAGGGCGTGCGGGAAATGATTTGAATGTCAAGCCAGAGAGACCAATGCTCGATGTAGAAAGTATCGAGACGAACTTCTTCTTCAAAATTGAGGTTGGACCGACCCGATACTTGGGCCATACCGGTTATCCCTGGTTTAATCGCCAGCAACTTCTTATGTCCTTTTTCGTAGCGGGCGACTTCGGCTGGTTCATGGGGTCGCGGCCCGACCAAGCTCATCTGGCCCTGCCAGACGTTCATCAGCTGTGGCAGTTCATCAATACTCGTTTTGCGCAGCCACCGCCCCACCCGAGTAATCCGAGGATCATGTTTCATTTTGAATAAAGGCCCGTCGGCTCGTTCATTCTGTTGTGCGAGTTGCGGTTTTAAGACCTGGGCATCGCGAACCATGGAGCGGAACTTCCACAGGGTGAACTTCTTTTGTCCTTGGCCCACCCGTTCCAGACGGGCAAAGACCGGTCCCGCCGAGTCGAGTTTGATGATCGCCGCGACCACCAGCCCTGGTAAGAAAAAAATGATCAGCCCGATCGTTGCCCCGGCAACGTCAAACGTCCGTTTCAAAATGCGGCCCCACCCGTCGAGCGGTGTGCGCTTGACTTCGATCACCGGGATGCCAGCAATATCCTGCATATCGACCCGAGCCGCTTGGGTGTCAAAAACATCAGCCGCAAACTTAAACACCACCGCATGCTCGCTACAGCGGTCGACGAGCTGGACCCCTTGGATCTTCGGTACGCTGGGATCGGCCAGCCATACTTCATCGACCACCCCTTGTTCCAAAAGTGTGTCCAGAGCCTGCAAGCTTTCTAGGTTCACTTCCGGAAAAACCTGCCGGACATGAAACCCCAGGCGTGGGTGGGCATGAAAGGTGCTCATGAGGTCGGTCGTCGTTTGGTCTTGACCAAAAACCAAAATCTCCCGAGTCCCGATGCCGCGCACCAGCAGCGCGTGCTGGATGCCGCGGACGACGGCGTGCATCAGCCACACAATCACCACCGCCAGTACCCAGCTGGCTAAAATGATGAACCGCGAGGTGAAGAACTCGCGGCGAAAAAAAATAAGCACGATCACCAGCAGGACCGAGGTGGAGGCACCGAGGAATATCCGACCTAGCTCACTACTGAGTCGGCGTTGACGGATGGCGTAGACTCCTGCCAAGGCGAGCACACCAACCCAGCCGATAGCCACAATCGCCACTAATTTAAAATAGGCCCCAAAGTCGAGGGGGTAGGTGGTCGGCAAGACTGCCGCCACCTGGTGAAAGCGCAGGCTATAGGCCAGCCAGCCGGCAAACAGCAAGCCCACGTAATCCAGTGGAACCAGCAGTCCGGCAAAAAAGAGATCCGTACGTTTCATGCAGAAATATGTGTATGCCCCAACAGACCATCTATAAGCCGAATTCTGTCCCCCACACCATTTGGGCACAACGATGTTTTTCCGGAAGCGAGATTGTTGATTCAGTCCCGCTCATGAAAATGCGTATCGTTCTTTCCAAATGGTGTGGGGGGATAGTCATCTCTCTTGGCCAGACATTGCTGTCTAGCTCCAGCGATCTACCCGCCCCGCACACCAAAATTTGGTGTGGGGGCCTATGCGATCTTGCACCAGAGAGGGTTTACCCGCCGCCCGGCTCACGCCGGGCCGCCGTGAGCTCTTACCTCACGATTTCACCCTTACCCCCGCGCCGGCCAATTGAACGGCATGGTGGCGGTATGTTTCTGTTGCACTCTTCGCCCCCACACCAAATTTTGGTGTGTGGGGTCCCTAGGCTTGGTCACTGGCCTGAAGGTTATAACGACTTCATGACAGCGCTTACTCCTGGTCGCCGTTAGCGACTCTCTGTAATCCCGCCCTTCGGCGGGACTGGTGTTCGGACTTTCCTCCCAGCCCCACTTTTTTCCTTCAAATACCATTACAGTTTCAAAGAGAAAAAGTGGGGCTGGGCGACTATCCGATGATCTGTTTGAGGCTATCGTACTCTACAATAAATACTCGAGATTGTCAATGATTCCCCCAAAGAAAAAAGCCCAGCTTTTGACTGGGCTCCCAAGGTGCTACGTTTTCTTCATCTGCCCCCTTCGGCTCATGAATGAAAATGGGGTTATGGAAGTTTGGGCTTCCGAATAAAAGATCTGACCTGGGAACTCGGCACGGCAAGTACCACACCCTCATCCTGGCCGCTGGCCATAGCCCGGGAAATGAAGAGCCAGGATGTGTTGGTACCTTTGGCAAAGCCTGAGGCTTCCGACTCCGTTGTGTTCTCTACAACCATGTGGTAACGATGTTTTGCTTCCGGGGGAAAGGTGTGCCGAGTGCCATCCATCAGCTCGACCACAATGGTGTCCTGAGCCACACACAGCGCTTCTTGCTGTTTCTCGTACTGTTTCTCGTAGCTTGCGCCGCAGCCGTAAACCATGAGAGTGACAACCAAAGCTCCTCCAAGAAACACCCATCGAATCATTCCAAGCTCCTTTCTGAGTGTGAGTGGGAGTATGTGTTTAAAGTGCAAGTAACGGAACAATCTATCACATACCCTCTCGCCTGTCAAGGACGCTCCGGAGTTGACGAGAACAATCGACTGTGGTTAGCTGTCGCTGCGTCGTCCGAATCGTCTGGTCTTTCACTCCAGGAGGAACTGTGAATCGTAAAAAAACAGAAGTACCGCTGGAACGCACTTTGCACGAGACGATCGAAACGGCCAAGGCGACTGCCCGAGATTTCCAAATCGTGCTGAGCCTCGGAGCTCTCGATTTCCTTCCTTTGCTGCTCAAGCTCCATGAAGCGGGGCATATCCACATTTGCCAGATGCACCGCGTCACCCTGCAGAGCGTCGTGGACAAGGGCAGCTGGGGAGCTGATAGTGTTGCTCTCCAGAACCGTACGGTCGCCATCAGTCCGGTCGGTAAGACCGACGCCCGATGCCTTGACGGCTTGATCGGCGAAATCGAGTCCTTCACACTGCTCTAGGAGCGATCGCAAGCGTCAGATCACTGACGCTTTTTTTATTCGGCCATAACTTGATTTTTACCGGCCGCTTTAGCTTTGAGGAGAAGCTCATCCGCGCGTTGCAACAGGGCCCGCTGATCCTGATCACGATCTGGCTGAAACTCGGCCACGCCACCGCTGACCGTCACCGGCCCGCCCTGGATGCCGCGAGTCATCAAGCGCGAAGAAATTGCTAGCCGAATGCGATCGGCCGCAATCTTCCCCTGCTCTATTGTCGCTCCCGGAAATAGGGCGATGAATTCCTCCCCACCCCACCGCACGACCGCATCGGCCTGCTCATGCACATCGGTCGAAATGACAAAGTCGCTGGCCCGAACCGTGTGGTCAATGCTGTCGGCGACGTCGCGAAGAATATCATCAGCCGTCACGTGCCCCAGCTCGGTGTTGATTTGTTTAAAGTTATCAATATCAAACACGGCCACGGACAGTCTCTGCCGACCGGCCCGGGCCTCGTCCATTTCAAATCCGAGCGCATACAGCAAAAGGTCGGGGCGTTGGACTCCGGTCTTCGGATCGGCCGCCGCTTCACGGAGAATGCGAAAAGCATCCTGCTCGGAAATATGTTGGTCCTGACTCAGCTCGCCGAGTCGACTCCGGGGATGATCATGCAGATAAGCCTGAAAAATGTAGGTCGAGCGACGCTGACGGTGATCCAGACGTTGATGATCAGGTCCACGCATCATGAGCCCATATCATCCAGGGCGCGATTCACCAGCCCATCGGCGACAGAGTTTTGGGCCCGGGGTACATGATGAAATCTAACCTGACCGATGCGCTGGATTAATGACTGGGCCTGCAGCCATAGACGACCTAAGTCTTTGTTCTTAATTTTGTATCCGCCGCGCAGCTGTTCAACTACGAGTTCGCTGTCGAGATAGGCATCAACATCAGTCACGTGGTGTTTTACCAGGTATCGTAGCCCGGCCAAGACCGCTTCATATTCGGCTTGATTATTGGTCGCGTCTCCAATGGTCTGGCTGATGTGCGCCACCACGGTTTTGCCTTGCCGGATGACGACCCCAATCGCGGCCGGCCCAGGATTGCCCCGGGCACCCCCGTCCGAGTACATGGTCCAAATAGCACTCATGGCTGAAGATCGAGATCAATCATCTTCAATTGTACTTCCCGCCGACCATTCCAGGTATTCCAGCTAGCTTCCACCACGGCCTCGATCCGTTGCCCGATCGCCAAATCGGCCGCTAGGGCTCCCAGGCGAAAGCCAATTAATTTGGCTGCCGCATCTCTCTGCCGCACCGTCAGTCGAAGATGCTGCCCATCCGCTCCGGCCGCCTTGATGCTGGTCAGCACCAGATCAGACAAGAGGAATTTTGGACGTCCATAGTCCTGACCAAACGGTCCACAGGCGGCGAGACCATCTATGGTTTCTGCGGTGAAGTCGTCGATATTCGCCCGCCCGTCGATCTGTAGAGGTTTCGTCGAGGTGACCGCCGGCAGCGTCAGCCGGACTTGCGCCAAAAACCAGGCGGAAAAGTTCTCACGAGCCGCGACGGAAACAAGGGTAAAGCCACAAGCGCCCGGGTGGCCACCAAAACGCTGGAAATGTTCTGGCTGCTGGTCAAAGATATGCATGATGTCAATACCCGGAATCGATCGGCCGGAACCGATGATGCTTTGACGATGCTCCGTCATGACCAGCACCGGGCGCCAGTACCGTTCCGCGAGGCGTCCCGCAACCAGGCCAATGATCCCCGGCGCCCAGTGCGGGGCAAAGGCGACATATGCCTGCTGATCGGCTTGAGTTTGGATTTGCTCAAATGCCTCAGCCACAGCCAGTTCGGTTAGTTTCTGACGGTCTTGATTAATGGCTTGCAGTTCAGCCGCCAAGAGTCGTGCTTCTTGACGGTTGGTCGTCAATAAGAGTTTTAAGGCGACGTGCGGCCGGTTGAGCCGGCCCGCGGCGTTAATCCGCGGCGCTAATTGAAAGCCAATTGAGTATTCATCAACCTCAGCCAGTTCTCCGCCCATGACTTCCACCAGGGCCCGCAAGCCGGGGCGACGTGTTTTTCGAAGGACGAGTAAACCGAACTTAACAAACAACCGATTCTCACCGCGGAGCGGCATCATGTCGGCGACCGTGGCCAGGCCAACCAGATCGAGCAGCCATTTTTCCCAACCGGGTGGCAGCGGGCGGTGCAGTTTTTTCCCGTCATCGGTCGCTTGTAATAAGGCCCGCACGACCGTAAACGCCACGGCGGTCGAGCACTGATGCGGAAATGGATAGCCGCTATCAGTAAACACCGGATTGATAATGGCGGCCGCCTCGGGCACATGATCGGGCTGATGATGGTGATCAATGACGATCGTTTCCATTCCCAGCTCTTTGGCGCGCTGTATTTCGGCCACGTTGGTCGAACCAAGGTCAACCGTGATAAGCAATTTCGTGCCGGCCGCGGCCAGTGATTCGATGGCCGCCACATTGAGTCCGTAGCCCTCACCAAGACGTTCAGGAATATACCAGTCGACTTGGCCCCCCAGGGCCTGCAGACTTTCTACCATGATGGCCGTGGCGCTCAAGCCGTCAACATCGTAGTCACCATAGACGGTCACCGGCTGCTGATCTTCGATGGCGGTCATGATGCGATCAACGGCCGTCTTCATGGCTGCGTAGCGCCATGGGTCACCGAGGTCGCGGTGATAATCCAGGTCGAGCCAGGCACTGACCGCCGCTTCCGTTTGGAAGCCGCGCTGCCACAAGAAGGTAGCCACCAGACGCGGCAGTTCCGGTACGCTGTGGATAAAAGAATCAGATGGGGCTTCGGAAGTAATCCAGGTAAATCGTTTCATGACAGGGTATGGAGCAGCGGCGTTATGTCCCGTTCCAATGGTTGTTCGACCAGTGGGCGACCGTGCAGCAATGGCACCTGGTCTTCATAGGTGGGTCGCTGCACGTGGTAAAAAAGTCCGAGGGGCATTTTATCATCACGGCGCGTGGCTTCTCTCCATGCGGCCGACAGGTCGCCGGTAGGATGTTGATGATCTTCCAGATGAAATGTCCGCTGGTAAAACCAGGCATAGGTGTTGACATGATTGAACGTCACGCAGGGCTGAAGAATATCGACAAAAGAGAATCCGCGGTGCTCAAGCGCGCCCTTGACGAGCTGCTCGGTATGGGTAAGATCACCAGCAAAACCACGGGCCACATAGCCACCGCCCGCCGCCAACGCCAGGGCAATCGGATTGATTGGTTCGTCAATGGAGCCGGTCGGGGTGGAGTCCGAGCGAAAACCGACCATCGACGTGGGGGAAACCTGACCTTTGGTCAGCCCATAGACCTGGTTATCGTGAACCAAGTACGTAATGTTGGGATTGGCCCGAATGGTATGGATAAAATGGGCCAAGCCTTCGCCATAGCCGTCGCCATCGCCGCCGACCGCGATGACTTTCAAGTGATGGTTGGCCAAGGCCACCCCGAGTGCCACGGGGAGAGGCCGTCCGTGCAGCCCGTGAAAAGTATAGGCGCGCAGCGTGTTGGCCTGGTTACCCGCACAGCCGATGCCAAAGACGATGACGACGTGGTGCGGCTGATACCCCAGCGCCACCAATGCATGCTTGATGATAGTCCAAATAGCAAAATCTCCGCAGCCCGGACACCAGGTCGGCGCCTGAGAGGTTTCAAAAGTTTGGGTCGATGGGTGGGTCATAATTATTGGGTTAGAGCGCGTATCTGTTCCGCGAGATGGCGCGGATCAAATGGGCGTCCGTCAAAGCGACGGATGTGGTGATCCATCGTGATGCCCGTTTGTTCTCGAATCCAACCGGCCATTTGTCCGCTTTGATTCCCCTCAACCATGACGGTCATCACCGCGGCTTGTAGTAATTTCTGGATATGTTCGGCCGGCAATGGGTTGATAACCGTCAGGGGCAGAAGATTGATGCGCAGCCGGTGGGCCTGATTTAAAAGCGCCATCGCTTCTTTGACTGGTCCGATGGACGAACCCCAGCTCACGACCGTCACATCGGCCTTGGCTGGTCCGACCATAGTCGGCGTCGGTAAAATACGGGTGACGGCGTCAGCTTTCCGCGCCCGCTTGGCCATTTGGGCCTGCCGAACATCGATATCTTCATTGGAGATACCGAATTGGTCATGCTCATCCGAGTTAGCCAAAAACATACCGTGCGGCGTGCCAGGAAGAGGGCGGGGGGAAACGCCGTTCTCCGTGTCGGCCCGGTATCGGGGGTACATGCCGTCTGGCGGCGGCGCGGCTGGCCGAACGATGTGACCTCGCCGCACCGGCAAGGTTGTCTCGGAAAGAAGGTCAACCGCCGCATGACCTTCCGCCAAGTATTTGTCAGTCATAATGATGACCGGCGTCTGCCACTCGTCGGCCAGGGTAAAAGCCAGCTGCGTCAGGCGCCAACAATCGACTTGATCGGCTGGGGCCAAAACAATTTTCAAAAAATCTCCTTGCCCCGCATGTAAGACTTGGCGCAGGTCGGCTTGCTCGGTCCAGGTGGGCAGCCCGGTCGAAGGTCCTCCGCGCTGGGCTTCCACCACGACGATGCCGACTTCGGTCATCCCGGCTAACCCAATCGCCTCAGTCATCAAGGCAAAACCACCGCCGGCGGTGGCGCACATCGCCCGGACGCCCGCATAG
>JACQBO010000029.1 GCA_016194465.1 Candidatus Kerfeldbacteria bacterium | reverse complement strand
GTATTGCGGAGGAGATGGACATGTGGCCACTCTTCGCGTAGCCATTCGACCGTCCCGTCGACCGAGGCATTATCCACGATTAAAATACTGTGCGGCTGGAGCGTTTGCTCGCGAATGCTCTCCAGACACGATGGCAGGTGCGTCCGGCTGTTCCAAGCCACGATGTGGATCCCAACCGTAGGTTTAGGCGCGGTCATATGTGGAGAGCGAAATGATCACCAGCCAACCGAGCCCCAGCGGGTGATTGAGGTACGGGCTGGTGAGATGAACTCCGAGTACAGCGACGAGACTGCCAACAAAAAAGATGGCGTCCGGATGTTGACGGAGGCGGCGCCATATCGACCACAACCACCAGCCGAACAGTCCAAGTCCGACCGCGCCAAGCTTCAGCCACATATCAAGATACCCGAGTTCAAAGGCCGAAGTCGTACGCCAGCCGTGGACGCGGGGGTCGGTGCTCAAGTAGGTCACCGTGGCGCCAAATCCCGAACCGAACACGGGTTGCGATTTGATCGCTTGCCACAGTGGCCTGATTTGATTCAGGCGCGCGGTTGAGGCCTGCCCAAATCCGACATCATGGAGCCGGGCGGCCAGCCCGGCATTGGCTAGGCCGCTTGGGTTGATGACCAAAGGAAAATTAATCGCCCAAGACATCATCAGCCAAGCCCACAGCGACAGCGGCAGAATAATCCACCAGCGGCGTAGCCACACGGCCTGGTGCCTGGTCATAAGGTAAAGAGAAATAGTCGTGATCCCGAGCACCAGCCCAATCAAGAAACTTCGTGACAAGCTGATATAGAGGCCGACGGATGACCACAGCAGCGCCCACGCCCACCAGCGGGGAGCGCGATGCGATATGAAGCCGCCGAGCACGACCAGCACCGCGATTAAACAATATATTTGGCTCTGAAAAAAAACCCGGTATGTCTGAGAACCAATCAAGGCAATCTCTCCGACGCCGGTATCGCGGATCCAATGATACAAGGTCAAGAGCCCGGGAACGTTATGGCCAAAGAGTGCCATCATCAACCAACTTTTCATACCGACCACCGTTGCGCCGGCGAGCAGGATAGTTAGAACATTCGACCGCCAAGCGGCTCGTCCTCGCCACGCGGCCAGCCAAAACCAAGCCACCCCGAGATAGAGATAGGCGTTCATATCTTGATACACCGACAGCGCTGGGCGATGCCGGGCTAGGCCTAGGATGGTGGAAAAGCCGACCCAGGCGATAAACACCGCGAGAGGCAAAAAGAATGCCCTTGACCAGGTATTTTTTAGCCGGCCTTTCCATTGGTGCCAAAGCCAAGTGACTCCGAGGACCAGGAACAAACCGATTCGAAGCGACAAGGTGAACCCATGGATATGGGTGAAGAGCAAATAGCCCTTTGACCCAAGGACGAGTTCGGCGACCGTGACATAGGCCAGGTAATCGAGGCGGCGGATGCCGATGACGAGCGCCGCGGCCAGCACCGCCCAGAAGGTAACTGTTTCCAAAGCATGGAAATAAAACACGGTCCACGAGAGCAGTTCAAACAAGACAAACACTGACACCAAAAGCCAATAGTTTTTGGCGGAGTGATTCATCGCGGTTTGATGACCAGCTGAATATAGCTCAAGATGATACTGACCGGTATAACCCCGCTGAGCACGAGCCGGTCTTTCTTTGACCAGTTTTTTGCCGCATAGCGACGTAAGCCGGTCAAAAGCCAGCGCTGCTTTTTTATCGTCAGGACTTGTCGAAAACTTGTGCCGCCGGTATGCACGATTTTGGTACCACGATCATAGACCACCCGCCATCCGGCTTGACGCGCGCGCGTGCACCAATCAACTTCTTCAAACCAATTGGGATAGAGTTCATCAAACAGGCCAATGGCTTCCAGAGCCGCCCGCGGGATCAACATGACCGCGCCCATGATTTGTTCCACATCGGTTGGGCCTGTGCCCGGAGGAGGCTCGGTCATATATCTTTTCATCAGCGGTAACCACTGAAGCAATGGGCGGAGCTTGAGTAAAATAACCGTTTGATCAGCCAATCGTGGAAAATGGCGGACCGACGGCTGATGAGAGCGGTCTTCATTCACAAGTTCCGGCCCGACGCAAGCAATGCTTTGATCGGCCTGGCTGGTGGCGATCATCGATTGGAATGGTTCTTCGATCAACTCTGTGTCGGGATTCAACAAGACTACGAAGCGGCCGGTGGCCACTCGCATCCCTTGATTTGAAGCATGGGCAAAGCTAAAATTCTGATCGTTACGAATCAAGCGGACCTTGGGAAAGGACCTGGCCACAAAATCTGGCGAGCCATCACCCGAGGCATTATCGACGACAATAATTTCATGGTCATACGTTACCCAGTGCTGGATTGATCGCAGGCAGCGCGCGAGATACTCCCGGCTGTTCCAGCTGACAATCACAATACTGACCATGGGAACCTGGACCATGGGCGCACTATAGCAAAACGGAGGTTGGTCGGCAAGTTTAGTCTAAGCCGTGTTTTTTTCGAATGATGGCCTCGCCTTGACGATAGCGGCGGATCGAAGCATGGCCATGACCCTGGCCGATCCATGGGAGCTGGTAGGCAATTTTTGGCAGCCATTGACTCATCCCGCCTGATCGTTGGCGAACCCAAAACAAACGTTCGGGGCACCAGATCCCCTTTTTCCCTTGCTCGAGCATGGTTAGCCACAGGTCCCAATCTTGGAACTTCTTAAGGTCCGGATCAAATCCCGGAAAAGCGTCCCGCCGGATGAGGGAACTGGTGTGGATATAATTGAGGCGGCGAAGCGCCGGTGCATCAAAATCATGTCCATGAAAATTTTTAGGACCAAAACGAAAATCGGCATAGGCATAAGCGGCCGCGGGATGCGTCGCGAGGACCCGATACATGTTTTCCAGGCATTTCAATTGGAGCACCGTGTCCGCATCAAGAAAAAAAAGAAATTGGCCGTGACTCACGCTGGCACCCTTGTTTCGGGCACTCGGCGCACCACGGTTCTCTTGGCGGATGTACGTTACTCGCTCCGCCCAAGGCTTGATCGCCTCGGCCACATCGTCAGTCGACCCGTCATCGACGATGATGACTTCAAGCTTGCGCCATGTTTGCTCGAAGAGGCTGTGCAAAGTTTCTGGGAGCAACCGCGCAGTTTCGTACACCGGGATAATAACCGAAATGAGTGGTTGGACGGCCGGCGCAATAGGTTCGGCCATGGTTAGCAAGCGGGAAAATCTATGACCAAATCGGAATTCGGACGAGGCCAGGTCCCGGGCCTGAGCGCCCAACCTTTGGGCTTGCTCGGGCGATGCCAGCAGGAAAGAAAGACTCTCGACCAAGGCCTCGGTATGCTCCGGATCAACCACACATCCGGTTTGACGATCGTGTACAACATCGGGAATGCCTCCGGTGTTACTGCCAATGAGTGCCAGGCCGCGGCTGGCGGCTTCGACCAGGAATAATCCGAGGCCTTCCACGTCGCTCCCCTCCTCCAAAGCCTTTGGCACGAGCACCGCCACGCTGGACGAATCAATCAGCGGCCATTTTTTTTCATCAGGTATCTGGCCATGGAAAACAACCTGGCGCTCACAACCAAGCGACGTGGCCAGGGCAACCAAGTTCTGCTTTTCCGG
>JACQBO010000028.1 GCA_016194465.1 Candidatus Kerfeldbacteria bacterium | reverse complement strand
TCTTTTAAGACGGCAAAACCGTCCATCTTCGGCATGATGACGTCGAGGAGGATAATGTCTGGCTTAATTTCTTTGGCCATGGCCAAGCCGCTCGCCCCATCGTTGGCTTTGTGGATATCGAAGCCTTCCATGGTGAACTTCGTGCCATACATATCAGCCAGCATTTTCTCGTCTTCCACCAGCAGGACTTTTTGTTTACTCGTAGCCATGAGTTTCTATTGTAGCAAAAAATCCGCCAGGGATCAAGTCGGCGGCAGTTTCGTATGCCAGTCGGTCGCCTGTTGATAGGCATACCCGGCTTGGAACAGCCTGGCCTCATCCCACTGCCGAGCCATCAGCTGCAGCCCAACCGGCAGGCCGTCGATAAAGCCAGCCGGAATCGACATAGCCGGAATGTTAGCCAGGTTGGCGGGTACGGTCAGTAAATCCGCGAGGTACATGGTCAGTGGGTCATCGACTTTTTCGCCCAAAGGAAAGGCCGTGGTCGGCGAGGTCGGGGCGAGCAGGATATCGACTTGGTCAAAGACTTGGTCAAACTCTTCCCGAATGAGTGATCGAACTCTTGTGGCTTGTCCGTAGTAGGCGTCACTATATCCAGAGGAAAGCGAGAAGGTACCGATCATGATTCGACGTTTAACCTCCGGTCCAAAGCCTTTGGCTCGGGTCTGTCGATAGATCATGTCTAATCCCTGGTTCTGGCGCACGGACAATCCATACCGGATGCCATCGAACCGGGCCAGGTTGGAACTCGCCTCGGCGGGTAAGATGACATAGTAGGTGGCCAGGGCCTGCGGGGTATGCGGCAGAGAGACTTCGGAGAGCGTGGCACCAAGTTCCTCATACACTTTGGCCGCTGCCTCGACGACGGCTCGAACGTTTGGGTCTACTCCTGCACCAAAAAATTCTTTGGGCCATCCAATCCTCATATCCTTGATGCTTTGGCGCATCGTCTCGGAGACATCGTCCGGCGCTGCCGGCGCGGTGGTCGGGTCACAGGCGTCGGGCCCGGCAATGACCTGGTACACCTTTTGCGCATCAGCCACGGTTCTGGTGAGCGGCCCAATCTGATCCAGCGATGAAGCCAGGGCGATGAGTCCGTACCGAGACACGCGACCATAGGTCGGTTTCATGCCAACCACATTACAAAAGCCAGCTGGCTGGCGAATCGATCCACCCGTGTCTGATCCCAGCGCGGCCACTACTTGGTCACTCGCTACCGCGGCGGCTGAACCACCAGAAGAGCCACCCGGGACCCGGCCGACATCCCACGGGTTACGCGTCGGCTGATAAGCCGAGTTTTCCGTCGAGGCGCCCATGGCAAATTCATCGAGGTTTGTTTGGCCGATGATGATCGCACCAGCGTCACGGAATTTCTGCACGGCCGTGGCCGTGTACACCGCGTTGTAGTTAGCCAGAATTTTTGACGCGGCCGTAGCTGTTTCACCAGCCAGCAACATATTGTCTTTGACGGCGACGGGTACCCCTTCCAGAGGACGAAGGAGTTCGCCTCGGCCAATCCGGGCATCAACATCAGCCGCTTCATCGAGCGCGGCGGGCCGGAAACGTAAAAAAGAGGCTAGGGATTTATCCTTGATCTTGGCGCTGTCGAGGTATGAGTTGACCAGCTCGCGGCAGCTCCATGTTTTACGCTCGAGACCAGTACGAATATCGGCGATGGTGTGCGGCTCGAGGGTCATGAGGAAAAAACCGAAGGGACTCGCCAAAATTGTTCTTGGCGCTCGGGTGCCTGGGCGAGAATCTCGTCCTTGACCTGGCTTGAGCCAGCCTCGTCAGCCCGAGCAGATTGCGCTTGTGGCGGTTCAGTGACAATGGGCTCCGTGGCCACGTTGCCTAATTGGCTTACATAGTCCACTATCTTCGGTAGCTGCACCAAAAAATCTTTTTCCTGCTCTGGCGGCAGGTCCATGCGGGCCAGAGTCGCCAATTTCTCGATCAACGCTTGATTGAAATCCATGACCCCTATGATATCAGTTTTGCCCTCGGCAAACAAGCCGAATTAAAGTTTGAGCAAGCGCCGAAACTGTGTTTCATTCAAGATAGGAACCCCCAGTGTTTTAGCCCGTTCAGCTTTTGATCCTGGTTCAGCCCCGACCACCACATACGACGTTTTTTTTGAGACGCTGCCAGTGGCCTTGCCCCCAGCCCGACGGATATGTTCTTCGATTTCTTCACGGCTGAGGGTCGGTAACGTCCCTGTCACGACGACGGATTTCCCGCGGAGCGGTCCTCCACTTGAAGCGCGCACCGTTTTGATGATGATCACACGAGCGAGACGATCAGCGATAGCTCGTGTTTTTTTGTTTTGAAAAAATTCGTAAATACTTTTGGCCACGACCACACCGACATCCGATGCCCGTTCCAGGTCGTCGAGACTGGCCTGACAGAGACGCTCGTACGTTTGAAAATGTTGGGCGAGCACTCGCGCCGTTTCCCGCCCCACATGGCGAATACCAAGGCCAAACAGAAATCGTTCAAACGTTACTTCGCGGCGGGCGGTAATCCCGGAGATCAGATTTTCTGCTTTCTTATCGGCAAAAAGCGGCAGGCCAACCACATCGCCGGTCTTCAGCTTCCAGAGATCAGCTGGCTCGTGAATCAAGCCCTCTTCGACCAACAGATCGATCGTGCTTGGACCAAGCCCGTCGATATCCAGCGCTGACTTGGAAACCAAGTGGTAGAGATTTTCTCGATGGCGAGCGGGGCAGGCGGTATTTGTGCAGTAGTGAATCGCTTCGCCACTCTTCCGACGGAGCGGCCGGCGACAGACCGGGCAGTGACTCGGCATGTGCCAGAGCTTCGCTCCGGCTGGCCGGAGTTTCACCAGCACCTCTACCACTTCCGGAATAATATCTCCGGCTTTCTGAATTACCACTGTGTCGCCGATCTGGAGATCAAGCCGGGCAATTTCGTCCGCATTGTGCAGCGTGGCTCTGGCCACGGTCGTCCCGGCAACTTGGATCGGACGTAAGCGCGCCACCGGCGTGATGGCCCCGGTCCGGCCGACCTGAACGACGATGTCTTCCACGACCGTCGTCGCTTGCTCGGCCGAAAACTTCCAAGCCACCGCCGCCCGTGGCGTCTTGCCGATCAAGCCCAGGTCTTGATACAATGATCGGTTATTAATCTTGACGACCACGCCATCAATCCAAAACGGCAGTGATTGGCGCTGCCGCCCCATCTGGGAATGAAATTTGGCGATCTCTTCCAGGGTCTGGCCAAGCCGCGATTTGGGATTCACCTTGATCCCCATCTTCCGCATCAGCTTATGGGCCGACCAGAGCGTCGCCTGCCCCAGGTCGGTCACCAGCTCCCAGGCATAAAAATCGAGCTTGCGCCCGGCCGTTACTTGTGGGTCGAGTTGTCGAATACTCCCGGCGGCCACATTGCGGGGGTTGGCATACGTCGGCAATCCGGCTGAGGTTTGTCGTTTGTTTAAGGCTTGAAAATCGTTCTTCAGCATCACCACCTCGCCGCGGATTTCTACCCGGCCGCTCTGCACCTGTTGGCGAATGGAAAGCGGCAAGGCGCTGGTCCGGAGGTGCAGCGGCACCGCCTCGATGGTTTTAATGTTTTGGGTGACGTCTTCACCAACAAAGCCGTCGCCCCGGGTGGCCGCTTGATGGAACAAGCCTCGTTCATAGACCAGGGTCATGGCTAACCCGTCGAGTTTCAGGTCCACCAGGTAATCGGTGGTTTGGCGGGGCCGGAGTTTTTTCCATCGTTCATCCCATTCCCGTAATTCATCAAAGGAAAACACGTCAACCAGCGACGACATCCGTGTCGCATGGGTCACCTTTTTAAAGGCTGGCAAGGGTTGGCCCGCCACCCGCTGTGATGGCGAGTCAGGAGTTATCAGGTCAGGAAATTGCTCTTCAAGCTGATGGAGCTCATGCTTTAGTGAATCGAGTGCCGCCTCGGAAATCGTGCTCTTATCCAGGACATGATAGTCGTAACGGTACTGGTCAATGACCTGGCGCAGTTTGGCGAGTCGGGTTTTAGCTTCACTTTTCGTCATGCATTATTTCTGCTAGTCTGATGGTCTATGCGTTGGAAACGTTTTGGTCTTATCGCCTTTCTCGCTGCCGTCCTCAGTTTGACCAGTTGGTCGCTGTGGACGCTGCGCCAGCCGCTGGGTGACCTGGGGCGACATTGGCTCACGCCCGGTACCGCACAAGGTGTCTCGTTCGCCGTGGTCGGTGACAACCATGGCGTCAACCCGATCTACACCCACATGATCGGCGAGCTCAGCAAACAACACCTGAATTTTCTGCTCAACCTGGCCGATACATCGGAGTATGGCACGGCCCAAGAATTCACCGCCGTGCGAAACCTTGAGCAAAAACTACCATTTCCAGTGTATCATACGGTCGGCAATCATGACATCAAGGCTGATCCCAGCCGTGGTCTTTTCCACCAGGTGTTCAACCAGAACCCTTGGTCGGGACATGATATCGGACCGGTCCACCTGGTTATCCTCGATAATGCTGACCGCAAGGTTGGATTCCCGGCCGCCAGCCTTGACTGGCTGGAACGGGATTTAGCCGCTCATAAAACCAAAACGATCCTCATCGCTTACCATCGCCCATTCGACCTCCCGCTGACGCGATTGATTGGAGATGATGAAACGAAAGCCTCGCGGCGGTCCAATGACCGTTTTCTCAGTATCATCAAGTCATACCGCATCGCCTATATTTTTACCGGCCACGTGCATACGTACTTTCCCTACACGGTCGACGGCATCCCAGCCGTCATCAGTGGTGGGGGTGGCAACCCGGCGCAGGATATTCTCGGCGGATCGCGGGCGAATTTTTTCCACTACTTGATCGTGACGGTCAAGAACGGCACTGTCAGCGTCGATCTCCATCGGGTGGCCACCCCATCGTGACTATTGCGGCGTAATGTTGCCTTCGCTGAATAAGACGAAATTAAAGACACGAGAGCTCGGTAGTTGCCATAAGACTGAGGCATTCTTTAACGACTGACTGCCGTTATATTTCCCCGTACTGTTCAAGGAAAATGTGCTGGGTAAGTCTGTGGCATCACCGTTCACATCCTGAGGGGTAATGGAAATATTACTGACCGTCTCAAGGTCAATATTATTTTGGGTGTCCTGGCTGTTTGGGCTTGCAAACGTGACGTCAGTCGAATTGACTGCGCGGATCGTTACCCGGATACCACCAATCAGCGAAATATTTGGATGAATATTGCAATTATTCGTCGTATCACATAACTTGTCCAGCAAATTTATCGCGCCATAGTTGTGTCCATCCAGCTCGCCAGGCCCGATGAGATGACGACCGGTATACACCGGATTGCCGCCATTATCCAAAACCACCCACGAGAGATCAAGGATCCCCCGGCCAGGATATGGGCTGCCCGGATCACCAGCAATGGATTTCGGCAAATCTGTCCCGATCACCTTTAAAAATTTG
>JACQBO010000004.1 GCA_016194465.1 Candidatus Kerfeldbacteria bacterium | reverse complement strand
TGGCCAGCCCGCCCTATCCCCGGTCGCCATCTTCAGCCAGCTGGGGTCGCTCTACACCCTGGCCATTTTACTCTACCTCATGTTCAAGGTTGATTGGACCAAAACCATGCATCGTTGGCTCGATCATCCCGCGCTCCGCAGGCACAAGCCGGAGGTGCTATGACCAAGGAGCGCTGGGCCGAGCTGACCGGAATGATTAAAGACGCCTATCCGGTCGTGGCGGAGGGAACCGAGCCGCGGGAAGAAGGTCCGGGGACGATCGAATTCATCGAATTTCAGGGGCCGCTGGGGCACATCCGTCTGGAGTTGAGTATCCATCCAGCCGTGGTCGGTAAACGAGCGATTGGCGGCAAGAAAATGGGGGCGGGAGCCAAGGTTCAGTATGAATATAGCCAGAGCGACGAAGTGATGAGTTTCTCGGCCTGGCGCCGGGTGAACGATGCCTGGGAACCGGTCGACGCTAGCACCTTCGGAGCCAATGCCTGAACTGCCAGAGGTCGAGACGATCCGTCGGGAATTACATCAGATGCTGCCTGGGGTGACGATTCAGCGCGTCGATTTGCATTTGGCCAAGATGGTGAAATTGTCCAAAGGGCGGTTTCACCGTTTGGTTTCCGGCACGAAAATCCTGGCCGTGCGTCGCCGGGCCAAAATGTTGTTGATTGATCTCGACAACGGCTGGACGATAATTATCCATTTAAAAATGTCCGGCCAACTGATCTGGCAGTCGACCAAGGGGAAACTGACGGTTGGCGGACACCCCATCTCCGGCGGCATCGATGACCTACCGAACAAATTCAGCCACGTGGTTTTTCATACGAATCGCGGCACTTTATTTTTTAACGATCAGCGTCAGTTCGGTTTTGTGAAAATGGTCCTGACGAATGACATCGATGCCTGGCTGGAACGGTTGCGGCTCGGCCCCGAGCCGCTCAGTCGCGAGTTTACCTGGTCCAGATTTCAGGAACTCGTAGATCGACATGGGCGCAAGAAGGTCAAGCCCGCTTTACTGGACCAAACGGTTATTGCTGGCATCGGCAATATCTACGCAGATGAATCGTGCTTTTCTGCCCGTGTCCTTCCCACCCGTCGCCTGGCGACTTTAACACCACGGGAACGAAAAAATTTGTACCGCGGCATCCAAACGATCCTTCGTCTGGCCATCAAGCGTAAAGGTACGACGGCCGACGCCTACCGAACCGCCAACGGAGAGAAGGGGAGGATGATGCCCTTTCTCAAGGTGTATCAGCGCCCGGGGCGGCCGTGCAAGCGATGTACCGGAACAGTGCAACGGATGCTGTTGGCGGGCCGCGGAACGCACTTCTGTCCGCGCTGCCAGCGCTAGATCGAGGTGGGGAGCCAAAAGTAGAGACCCCAGCCGATGACGAGTCCAAGCAGGCCACCGACGATGGCTTGGAGGGGGGAGTGGCCGAGCCGCTCGACCAAGTGCTGGGGAAATTTTTGCTCCTCACGGTCAGGCAACTCCCGAATGAGCATGTTCAAAATCCGACCATGTTGGCCCAAAAACTGTCGGAGGCCAATCGCGTCACGAATGATTAATAAAGAAAAAATAAAGCACACCGCGAAGGCGGCGGAATTCAGTCCTTGGTCTAAGGCAACCACCGTGGTCAGTGATACGACAAAGGCGGTATGGGCCGAAGGCATCCCTCCATACTCTTGTAAGCTTGACCAACGTAGCTCGCCCCGCGTCGCTTGCAAGATAAACTTGATGGTTTGCGTGACCAGGCCAGCGGCTAAGGGAATGAGCACAAGTTTGGGGATGACCATAGGCGAACGATCTCAGCAAGTAGTGTCAGTAAACGGAAGTTTCGCCAACATCATAGCAAACTATTCCCGGGTTGGCGACCAAGGAAGAGCAAAACACCCCGTCATCGGGGTGTTTTGGGCGAAATACTTAGGATGATTTTGGTGGTGGCAGTTGGCGGACGGCAATGACCGAGAGAGCAATCGTGCCGAGTGAAGCCACCCAGGCCCACCAGCCTTGAAGCGTACAGCCATACTTCCGTTGCATGTAGATGAGTACGCCGGCTCCAACGAGGGAGACAACCACCGGCCAAATCTTCGTCGCCGGCACTAAGCCATACAGGATAGCCACGGCTGCCAAGAAGGCAATGAGAATCAGCACCCAGACCCAAGGTCTCAAGGTCGTGCACTGGAGCGACTCATTTTGCGTGCTGGTGCTGGCAGGGGTGGTGGGAACGATGGTGTTGACGTTATGATTGGCGTTGATGTTGGCGGGGTTGACATTTGCGTTTTTGGCGGCGTTCGTGTTTTTATTCGCGGCCCTGTTGACGTTGGTGACGGCGTTGGTGTTGGCGACGACTGGGGTCTGGCTGACAACGATGGTCACCTGGCCGGTAACCGCGCCTGAGCTGGCCGTGACTTTGCCGGTGCCCAGATTTTTGGCGGTGAACGTTCCTGATTGATCGACGATGCCAATGGTACCGCTGACCGACCAGGTGAAGGTGGGGTTGGTTATAGCGTTACTGTGCCCATCAAAGGCCTGGGCGGTGAAATTTTTTTTGCTATTCAGGTTAACGGTTTCCGGATCGGAGTTTGGATTGATTTGAATGTCCTTGACCGAGCCGACCGTCACGGTCGCCGTGGCGTTGGCCGAGAAGCTTTGGTAGGTAGCCTGGATCGTCCAGGTGCCAACCGCGCCCGGCTGGTAGGTCGGACCGGTAAAGCTGCCGCGAGGATCGTTGGTAGAAAACGTCGCCTGACTTGAAACGTCAGTGGTGGCGCCGTTGGCGTCGGTGGCCGTAACGGTAAAGACTTGCGTCTGATCGGTGTTGAGCGTCACACTGGTTGGTGCCAGCGTGATGTGTTTGGCCGGTCCGGCGGCCAGGCTGAGGTGGGTAAAGCCGAGGGTGGCGAGGACGATGAGCGCACTGCTCCAGAAGAAACGTTGAGACATAAGTCCAGAATTATGAAATAAGTTTTCCGTAAATGACCAGACGTTGTTTAATCGAAAAAAGAGGCGTGCAAGTAAAGATCGTCAGCTGGGGTTGATCCGTATTGTTCAGGATATCAACTCGGTCGGGGTTAACGATGTCCTCCGCAGTGATCGTGTAGTCGTATTCTTGGCCGTGCCAATAGAGCACCATCGGTTCGCCGACCTTCACCTTGTCGAGCAGGTACAGGGTGGTTGAGCTCGGCGGGCGATATTGCCAGCGGTGCCCAGATAGCACCATGTTACCGGCCAAGACTGGGTCGGAAGTATTAGGAATATGCCACAGGCCGCCCCGATCGAGCGTTTTTTGGGTCGCCCCTTCGTAAATTGGCATGTCAACGCCAATACTTGGAATCACCAAGCGGTTGTCTTTGGGCACTGGTTTATTCGAAACGACTGGCAAGGACGGAAGGTGTAGCGATGTCAAGTTGCTCGTGCCACTCAATGCAGTTTTATATGGGAGAACGGGCGTCGGTCTGGCTAAGGCATATTTGATCCCCGGCCAAAAGGGATAGCTCACGATCACCCCGCCAGTCAGAAGCAGGATCAGGGCCAGGATAAGCGGTAATCGGGGGCGTACCCCAAGACCCCACCCCGTCATTCGACGAGGTGAGGAGGGGGACGGTGAGAGCGTGGCGATATTAGGATTCGTCATACTGCCGGCGCAGCCGGTTAATCCAGAGCAGGCCAAGGGTCATGGCGGCCAGACCAAAGGTGAAGACGAGATAGTCGCGCATCGAGACACCCGTGGTGGCCAAGCCAAGGACTTTCGGCACAATGACGGTAACCGTGGCGCTGGCTTTGTTCGGGTCGAGACCATCAGCGGTCACGATGGCCAGGTTCTTATATGAACCACCTTTGACATCGGTGCCGACGCGGACTTGGTAGTCAATGACTCGTTGATGGTTGGCGGCCAGGGTGCCGATATTCCAGGTGCGGGTTGTTTGTCCCCCATCAACAAACGTGAAGCCGGCCGGCAAGGTGTCGCTGATCGCCACATTGGTCGCATCGGCGTCGCCGACGTTGGCGATCGTCACCGTGTAGGTCACGATTTTGCCGGGGTTGGTGGTCGTGGGGTTGGCTGTCTTGGTGATCGTGATTTGCGGGTTGGCGGTCGCGCCCAAGACTTGGGGAATGCGCACCTCGACATTGGAAGTGGCCGAGATCGAGCTGGTGTTGGTGCCCTTCGCGGTGGCGGTGTTGGTGTAAATACCGCCAGTTTGATTGGCGCTAATGACCGCGGCATAGACCGTCGTGACCGAGGCGCCGGGGGCAAGATTGCCAAGGGCAAAGGTCTTGGTCGTACCGCCGCCGACCACATAGGTGAATCCCGCTGGTAAGACATCGGTTAGGTTGACACTCTGGGCGGTGTCGGTCGCCGAGGCGGCATTGGTCACGACGACGGTGTACGTGGCGGTCTTGCCCGGGTTAGTGAATCCGGCGACATCATTGGTCTTGGTAATACTGATGCTCGGGGCAGACTGCACCGTGGTATTAACCGTGTCGCTGACGGGCGGGGTTTCGGTCGTGTCGAACGTACCGGTGTTGACCAGGATGGTGGCATTGGCCAGCGGCGAGGCTGCCTTGACCACCACGGTCACGGTGCCCGATTCGCCAGGGTTTCGGGTACCGAGGTTCCAACTGATAGTCGAAGCAGTCGAATTGACAGTACAGGTGCCGACCGTTGTACCGCAGGCGGCGGAGACAAACGAAGTGTTGGCCGGAATCGGGTCGGTAATGACGGCGTTGGTGGCTGGGGCGTTGCCGCTGACAGACCAGGCCAGGCTGTAGGTTAGGGTACTTCCGGCAGTAATCGTCGCCGGGCCGGTTTTATCAATGCTGATAATCGGGAGTGATTGGACGGTGGTGGTCTCGGTGTCGGTCGCGCAGTGGGTGGTGGTCTGTTCATTTGCCCCGAACGAAGAGGCACAGACTTGACCACTGTCATTCAGCACCGTGCCATTGGTCAGCGGGGTGTTGACGGTGACGGTGACGGTGACCGAGCCGGAATCGTTGGCCGCTTTCGGACCGAGATTCCAAGTGACGATATGCGTGCCGCCATCATAGACGCCGCCCGATGGGGTGATGGTGTTGACGAACGGGGCGATGGCCGACAAATCATCGGACACGACCACATTGTTGATGGGGGCATTGCCGCTGACTGACCAGTTGAGGGTGTACGTCACCGGCGATCCAGCTTGGACCGGGTCGACATTGTCTGATTTGACAATAGTGACATTAAATGAGGAAACAACGGTCGTGTTGTCACTGGCCTCAGCACATTGATCACTACCGTCACAGATTTGGGCGGTGTTGTGCAGGATCGTGCCGTTAGCAATGACGGCGTCTGTTTTGACCGTGACCGTTAGGTCACCGCTGTCAGGCACGTTCTTGCTGCCCAGGTTCCAGGTCAAGACATTACCAACTGGTGTGATGCCGCTCGTCGCCGAGACAAAGGTGACGTGAGCCGGAAGGGTGTCTGTCACTTGGAGGGCTGAGGTGGTGGCCGCATTACCGTCCACCGACCAGTGGATGATGTAGCTGAAGGTGCTGCCTGGCGTGGTCGTGGTTTGGTTGTCCGTCTTGGTCAAACCAAGCTCGTAACTCGACAGGACATCGGTGCGAGCTGAACCGTCTTTACAGACGTGGGTCGGATTGATGACACTCGTTACGCTCAATGCGGAGAAGTCGAGTGGCGCAAAGTATGGCTGCTGATCACCGCAGACGGTAGCCGTGTTGGTCATGGTCAGGGGGTCGAGGTGGTTGTCGACTTGGACGGTGACATGGACCGTGCCGGTTTGGCCCGGGACAAATGGGCCGCCGATCGACCAGGTAATAGGGTTGCCACTGTGGGTACAACTATCGGTGCAAGAAACAAAGCTGGTGTGCGGCGGCAGGAGGTCGGAGACCGTCATGTTGGCCAACTGCGTATTGCTGTTGGCATTCACCTGCCAGTTAATGGCATAGGTCATCTGGCCACCGGCCTGTACCGTCGCCGGGGCTGACTTCGAAACTGTCCAATCGAACACTTTGTTCTGCAGGTTGGTAATCGTGATGCTGGCCTGACCGTTACTGCCGACCGTTACATGATCGGGCAGAATCGAACCAAGGGTATAGTTTGGATCACTGGTTTCCGAGGCCGAGTAGGTTCCCGGCGCAACCGCGAAGACCGCCGGGGCGCTTTCACCGAATGTCTTAGTTTCGCTGTTCAGCGTGGTCTGGAAGGTATGACCATCAGCTGTGTCGCTGCCATCCCAAGCGCGGACATCTTTGTAGACGGTGATGTGCGCCGGCAACTGTTTGTTGACGACATACACGTCGACCGTTGATTGGCCGCTGGTGACGGAGAAGTTGCTCGGGGTAATGCTGACCAAAGCGTAGTTGGCATCAGCATTTTCCGTGACCGTCACGCTCCCCGGGTTGACCTGGGTGGTGAAGTTCGTGCCTTCGGCGATGGCGCCGGGTTGGCCGTTGACCATGGCGGTAAAGCCATGAGCATCGCTCACGTCCGTCTGACCATCGATACCGACCACATTTTTGTGAACGATGATGGAGACTTTCTTTTGTTGGTTCGTGACCAGCAACGTGGCCGTGCCATTCTTCGTGACGGTCACTTGGGCCCCATCGGCCGCATTGGCATTGTTGTCGAGACTGTAAGAAACAAAGGTGTAGCTCCCATCCGCCAGCTCCGTTACCGTGTAGGTACCAGTTGGCAAATTCGAGTACGTCGCGTTCGTGCCTTCGGCAATCGCACCGTTCGATTGGCCCGTCACGCTAACTGTAAACTGGTGTGTATCACTGACTGGACCGCCATCAGGATTGATGACATCTTTTTGGATCACCAGGGTACCAGTATCGCGGTGGTTGGTGATGGTGCAGGTGCCGCCATTCGCCCCAACATTCATCGTGATTTGTCCGTTGGTCGGGTTGTAGCTACAGATACCGGAGGCACCGACGAAGGTGTAGCCACTGACGGCATCTTCCGTGACCGGGTAGGACCCGGTGTTGAACGCGGCCGAGGAACCATCGTGATAGGTCCCACCATTCGCATGGAAGGTAAATTGGCTCAGGTCAGCGTTTGGCTCGTTGTCAACAATTTTTTGGAAGATCACCGTGCCCTGATTGCGAGTGTTCGTGAACGTACAAACAACCACGTGGTCCTTGGCGACGGTCATAGAATTATTTGCTCCCGGAGTGACCGGTGAACCGTTATCCAAACACTCGAGCGACGGCGTGTAATCGGACAAACCGCCAGTTTCCGAGAGGTAATATATCCCCGTGTTGACCGAATTTGTACCCGTGGTCAGCGGGGCGGCTCCGGCCGCGCCGGTAAGCTGAGCATCGACTTGATTTCCGCCAGCCGTCGAACCAATATTCAAGGTTGTTTGACCCGGCGTTCCCGACCAGACCTTTTTTAATTCGATCGTGCCTTGGTCGCGGGTGTTGGTGAACGTACACACGACCGTGTGGTTCTTGGCAACCGAGACGGCGTTGTTTGCGCCCGGCGTCATCGGGTTACCGTCGTCGGTACAGGCGAGGGCGGCAGAATAATTTGTCAGGCCCCCAGTTTCTGAGACATAGTAGGTGCCGGTGAATACCGTGTGGCTACCGGTAGTCAGGGGAGCGGCGCCGGCCGCGCCAGTCAGCTGCGAATCAACTTGGCTGCCGCCTGCAAGAGTACCGATGTTCAAAGTTGTTTGACCTGGGGTACCAGACCAAACTTTCTTTAATTCAATCGAGCCTTGGTCGCGAGCGTTGTGCACGGTGCAGGTTGATTGCTGACCAGCCGTAACCGTGATATTCGCGCAGGTCGAGGAAACTTGGTGATATCCGCTGAGTGGCTGTTCCGTAATGGTATATGGACTGGAACTCGCCGGGAGATTGGAGAAGGTGTATGTCCCTGTTGAACCAGCCGAGGTGTGGACCGCGCCGACCCCGTTCGGGTCAGGCGAGATGGTAAAACTGAAGTCGCTAGCCGAAGCGGATCCGCTGTCGACAACTTTTGTCAGCTGGATCGAACCGAGCGGCGCCACGTAGACCGAGGTGTCGGCCGTGCCTTGAACCGGATCAGTTTGATCCGAAGTCATGACTGCCACGTTGTGGACGTTGGTCGTGCCGAAGGGAAACGAGCTTGACAGCGTACCGTGGATCGTGATCGTGCCGCTGGCGCCGACCGGCAGGGTACCGATGTTCCAGATATTATTGCCGCCTGATGGCGTTGGGACTGAAGAGGTAAAGATGAAACGGCTGTCATACGTTTCCGTAATGACCACATTCGACAAATCGATGTTGCCGAGATTGGCGTAGTTGAGGGTGTAGGTCAGGCTGTCGCCCGGATTGGCCGTCGCCTTGTCGACGGATTTCGTCAGTGCCTGTTGGGGCTGAACCGGAACGACAATCGCGTTGCCGAAATCAGCGTTGTAGTGGTAGCTGTTTCCCGAGTGGTCAAGAACCGTGTAGAAGAAGTTCAGCGTTCCAGCCGATTGTGCTCGGAAGTGGAAATCTGAATGGACCACGTTACCGTGGTTCTGGGAGTAAATATCCGTTTCCGTCGCGCCATCAGTGACATAGTTCGTCAGGACTGAGTCTAAGGTCGCCGCCGTTGGGTTGTAAGTCATCTGAGGAGTGATGTCCA
>JACQBO010000003.1 GCA_016194465.1 Candidatus Kerfeldbacteria bacterium | reverse complement strand
GACAACGGCATCTTGAGCAGTTTTGACGGTGCTGATGGTACTTACGACTTCGTCTTTCAGGGCTTGGCGGGCCGCATCAGATAGTTCTAACTGCGCTTTCAGTTCGGCCGCATGATCAGCCTGGTCTTGGATCGATTGGCTTAAAGACGCTTTCAAGGTCGCTTGCGATTTTAAGGCATCGGTGATTTGCGAAGACAAGGCGGCTACGTTTTTTCCGGAATCGGCCATAATATCTGTCACCGTCTGTTGCATTTTTGCCGTCGCGCCGCTGGCTTGGGTTAAGGCCGTGACGTGCCGGGACAGCTCAGTCCTGGTTTGGTCGTGCGCCGTCGACAAGTCAGTCAGCGCCTGTTTCAATGCTCCGCTAATCCCTACGTTGGTCGCGACTTGTTGCTGGACATCACTCATGGCCGTGTGTGCCGCATCCAAAGCCTGCTTCAAGCTGGCGCGAAGTTCGGCGACTTCTTGGGTGAGCGTCGCTGGGGCGGCCGATGTCGTCATGCCTTGCAATGATTGATCAACATGGGTATTCAAATCGTCGAGTTTTTTGTTGATGGTGGTGACGGTGTCATTTGGTACAGCCACGCCCATACTCAAGGCGGTCAGTTGCTTCTTCATGTCGGCCATCGCGCTCTTCGTTTCCTGCCGAAGCGCTTCGACTTGTTTGTTGGACAATGTTACCGCTAGCGGGGCGGTCATGCCTATCAAACTCGTCGTGGTTGCCGCAGTTTGTTTTTGCAATGTCTCAGCAGTTCGGGCATCAGTAATGAGTTGCTTGAACGCCGGTTGGATTTTGATCACCTGTTCCTGCGTCCAGCCCGGCGGCAAAGCGGCATAGACGACGTCGTGACGCAGCGCGTTCAAGACTTCAAACTCGATCTGTTCGAGCAGATCGGTATTCCGGGCGACGTTTTGGTCGACCAAAGATAGTGCTTGACTGTACAACGTCTTAGCGTCGGTTGCTTTCGAGGTCGTTAATGGTTTCCAGGTTTCGTAAAATAACTTCCGGCCTGGTTCGAAGGAAACAGGATCAAGGTGGGTCAGATCGGCAGGCAGTCGTGGCGCCAAAGAGAATCCCAGGAGAATCGGACGGAGAAATTGACCTTGATCGCCGACCGCAACGGGTTGACCGGGAACATACTTTGCTAACGCCGCTTCAATGGATTTTTTCTCGGCGCCGGTCGGGGTGAGGGCTTTGATGAGCAAGGCGATTTTGCGCATCTCGTCAAAGTCCACTTCAGCGCGGAACCGCGCGATGCTGCCCGAAGCGTAATGCGCGACTTGACCATACTCGATCATGGCCAAGGCATTCGAGGGCAAGGTGCCATTTTTCACGGCTGTCCGCAGACTGGCTAGAAATTCCCGGTTCGATTGATCGCCGGAAATGAGCTTCGTCAAATCGTCTTTGGAGAGCAACCCGGCCGCGACCAGGCTGGTCAACTCTTTGGCGTCATCGCTCGAGACCGGCGGGTGATCTAAGGCGTCGGCCAGGGTCGCCAAATTTCCTTGGGCGGTTTCCTGGGCTTGGAGGACACTGGCCTGCGCGGCGGATGGCGCAATCATCCGTAAATCTTCCAGCTGTAGGTATAGGTGCGTCGAGGCGTTTTCAATGGTCGTGAACAATCCAGTCGGCGGTTTGTCGCCGCGATCGACTTGCTGGCCTAAGCTGATAGTAATTTCTTGAAAGGCGCGATTGTAATCATCAAGCAGCGTGCCGATCATTTTTTCTTCCCGTTCTTGCACTTTTAGCGGCTGGCCGCGCATGCCTTGGGCCAGAACTTTCGCTTCACGGACCCGGCGAGCGGCAAACACGGCCTGCAAACCTTGCTTCACTTTCGGGACCGGCACCAGAGCGGTCGTCATGTTTTCGCCAAGACGCTGAACCGGGTACCAGGGCATCGTCGGCGCAGCGGCAAAAGCGGTTGGAATGCCAATCAGCAACACGGCGGCGAGCAGGATCAACCAAAAAATCCGCCGGCGACGGTAGCGGGGTTTGGGCGGCAGGGCAGACATCCGATCACTATCGCGACGAGACGCAAAACCACCCGTCGAGGCAGGGGCCCCTTGAGCCGAAGGTGTTTGTTGCATATTTTTATTGTGAGTTGTCTGGTTTCAGTATATATCGGTTATGTGGCGGGGGCAAATCTATGTTTGACTGGGGATTTTTCTGGCAGGCTGTGTCTGACGTCATTCACACTTTCCCCGATAATTTGCTACACTATGGAAACCTTATTCTTTACCCCAACCATATGAAATACAACCCCGTTGTCCACTTCGAAATGCCGTATGGCGATGCTAACCGCGTCGCAATGTTTTACGAAAAGGCTTTTGGCTGGAAAATGAACAAAACCGCACCGGAATACGGCGGGTATGTCACGGCCGCCACGACCGAGACCGATGAGAAACGGATGGTCAAAACACCTGGCACCATCAATGGTGGATTTTACCCCAACTCTCCGGATGTCCCTGGACCAAAAACCCCGCGCGTGATTGTCAGCGTCGAGGACATCGCGGCCGCGATGAAAGATGTTAAGGCCGCCGGCGGGAAAGTGATAGCAGAACCCGTGGACATTCCCATGATCGGCAAATGGGTCAATTTCACCGATTCGGAAGGCAACCCTGTCGGCTTGCTTCAAGCCGCGCCGCGTCAATAATTACGACGAACAATAAACCGTCTTTCGGCTCTGCTCAGGACGGTCTTTTGTTTAGATTACTTATGTAAGCTTGAGATGTTTTTTCACCATGCTCACATCGGCCTCAATCCGCCGGATCCATTCGGCGGTGAAAACCCTCTCCTGATCGAGACGTTGGAGAATGACCATCATTTCATCCATCCGCGTATGAAATATATCCTTCGTCACAAATTCTTCGCGCAAAGAATTGATGGCCGCATCAAACCGCTCATTAGTAACGAACTTAGACCGAAAAGAACTCATGGTAGCATCAAAGTGCTCCTTTGTAACATAATTAGGCATAAAAGCCCCTTTCCGCCACCAGGATGTCATGAAAAAATCGTAGCTCAGAAAATAGCCTTTGTCAATCGACGAGTTACGCGCCGATCGTCCCCGTCTTCACTTCTCCGGCAAACTCGTAGCTGGCAATAATGACGCCCGTCTTTGCAATTTTTGAATCGATGAGCTTGAGGCCTTGGGCCGGCGTCCCTTCAGCGAACAACCGCTTGCCCGAACCAACGGTCACGGGAAAAGTCCAGATATGCATCGTGTCGATCAAATGATTTACCAGGAGTGTTTGGATGAGGTTGCCACTGCCGTGAACCCAGAGGTCCGGACCATCCATAACTTTCAGTTTCTTGATCTTCACTACAACATCACCAGTGACCAGGAATGAATTTTGCCACGACAGTTCTCTTTGTGCGTGTGAAACGACATACTTTTTTGTTTTGTTAAACGGCATAGCCACTTCCGAATCAGTTTTCGCCGTTGGCCAGTAGGCGGCAAAAATATCATACGTCTTCCGGCCCAGCAGGAGTTCAAAGGGCAAAGCCATAAATCCCGTCATTACCCCGCCCATGATATCGTCCCAGTAGTTCGCTGACCAACCGCCGTAGACAAAACCGCCATCACGGTCCTCGTTTGGGCCGCCCGGTGCTTGCATGACGCCGTCGAGGGTGACGAAGGTTGTGGTGATAATTTTACGCATAGGGATAGGGATAATAAAATAACGCCTAGAAAGCTTAACCTAAAGGTTTAGTGTAATGACACTTAGGGTAATTACTACATCCGATAAACGGCCCGAATTTTCCATCCCGCTCAACAAGTCCACCTCCGTCAACGGGACATTTTCCTAAAATATTCTTCTTGTTTTTATTTTTCATTTTTGAGATAACTTTTTGAACTAACCCTTCAATTGATTGCCGTATTAAAAGTAGGATAATTACAATAACTCCCGCAGCTATATATGCGACTATCGCGTAACCCCCAATAATCTTAGCGGCTTGATTTCCGGCTTTTACCAATTCTGGATCCGCAGGCATATGATTAGTATATCAGAAAATCTGATTTCTGGCCGGCGCCCTAGTAAAAATGTTCAATCATCGCCCGGCGGTCCGGCGGAAGTTTCGTGTAACTGTCCAGGGTTGATGTCCAAAAACTCATACATCGTACGATCACGGCGTAACGCTTATGAAGAGGTTGCAAGGTGCATCGCTACAATTGCGCGCTGGAGCGGACCGCTGGCGGCATCGTGACGATCAGCGGCGAGAATTGGTAACATCGCTCGCACCGACGCGTTCTCCGTCGCTAACAACTCAACCCGGCCCGAAAAGTATTCGGCCAGGGCGGTCAGAAACTCATCAAACCATGACGGCGTCACCGTTAACACCCCGTCAAAATTGATGGCGACCGGCTGGTTTGGATCGAGCGTGGGACGAAGTGCTCGAAAGGCCTCGAGACCGGCGGGACGGGAAACAAGGACGGTACCGAATTTTTTTAATTGGATCGTTTGCATACAATATTAAAAGGTTATCTCGGTGACCACTCCGCGCACGTTTCTATCGATCGCTCTAACACGCATGTGTCCATGCGCCGGGATGGTTGCTTGCGCGATGCCCGAGGTAAGGGTTAACCCGATCGGATTCGTTTCAGCAATCTTTTTCACCAACTTCAATCCGTTCCCTCGTTTTTCCGGGCTACGACCAGAAATGGTTTCGGTAAAAGCAATGTGGATTGCCTCACCGTCATTCACAATATTCGGTCTGACTCGTTGCAATGTCGCTCGTATTCCTTGACCACGATCAGCCAAAAAAATTCTTCTTTTTTGAAGGTCATACGCAAAAAATATTCCCGGCACATCCGGCCAATTCCCGATGTTGTGCGCGAACGAATTATCGCCGATTTCGCCAGCCACACTCGTGAGCAGTGAGGCCAGGCCTTGCGCCTGTCCGCCAGGTAACGCTTCCAATACCGTTCCCATTTTCGTCAGGCGACCGCTAAACCGATCGGGCTGTTGGCAGTAATACTCATCCGGAATTTCCGGCGGTTGCGCGCTCGACGCCCAAGCCCAGGCTAGTTTCGGCAAATCAACCGCCAGGCGCTGCATTTCGGACAGCACATATCGACGTTGCCCCCCAGGGCTACGCTGCGGCACCAAACGACCGGATTTTTCCCAATTCCGAAGGGTCTGGGCGGTAACTCCAAGAATGTCCGCTGCTTCAGTAACGCGTATGGTCATTTCCTCCATATTGATTAAGTATACACCACAAACTTATAAAAGTCAAGTTCTTTTATAAGTTTACTATAAATACCTATAAATTCAAGCTTTCTTTTGACACTCTCACATCAAATGATTATCGGCCACAAGCAGTTGAATTTTTCGGTCGCGAATCTGAGGAAGTCGCTCACGCCTTCGGCGGGTTGAAGATGCTTGTCTAAAAGAACCCATTCATATCAAGATATAGGTCCATCAGCGAGGGTGGTAAGACGTTCGGGTTTCATGGCATTGCGGGTGCGAAGTTACTTTTTTGGTTTTATTTCGAGCGACCCCGATTGATGGTCAAAGATCACTTTGAAAAACTCGAAAAATCCTTTCTGGCCAAGAACGCCGTGTCCATACTCGGCGATACCAGAGGAAAATGCGACTCGGGTTGGGAATACATGGCCCCCAACGATGAGGGTGACGTCGTGAAAATACCCTTGAGCGCCGCTCTTCGCATGAATGCCGCCAAAGTTGATTGGTTCGCCGGAGGGAATATCAAGACCAATGCCGGCACCGATTTCGGCATGAAAAATGTTGAAGTCAGCGCCGGAGTCAACGAGTGCAGCGTATCGTATTGTTTTATTGCCGGCCTGGATGGTCACCGGAATAATCGGCCGCAGAAACGACGAACCAAAATACGCTGATCGGTCAGTCAGCGGGATTTTCCGATACGAAAATTTCATAGCCCTAGGCACTCCCAACGTAGGGGAGCACTTCGGACGGGACGCGGAAAAGAATGGGTTGGTTGAACCCCTTCGCTTTCGCCTTTTTTAAGACCTCTTGCACGGTTTGACCGCTGGCGACGACGGTGCGCTCATCGTCTTTGAGGCCAACCCAAAGACCACGATACTTGCGAATAATGGTGCTCCAATCGATGGCCATAGTGCAGTCATTGTATCAAAAAATCATTGATTGTCAAGCGCGAAGGTGCACCACCACCCCAAGGGTGGTGGTCTGAATGCTCGGTATT
>JACQBO010000026.1 GCA_016194465.1 Candidatus Kerfeldbacteria bacterium | reverse complement strand
ACCGTGGCGGAAAACCAATGTCTCAGCCTCGTCGGCTGCAACCAGATTAACGATAAGGGCCAATGCGTTAATCCATTGCCGACGGGGCAATGCAGCAACGACCCGATCCGTTTCTGTAACGTCGATAGTGACTGCACTGCCGGCGGGACCTGCAATCTCTCGAGCGCCCAAGACCCGGCGGCGGGCCTGCTCGACCTGACCTACAATCATCCGAGCAGTGTCGGATCGATCGCCGATCTCTCCGGTAATGTTCTGGCCGGATTGGACTGGACGCAAAACGGGGCGAATATTATCCCCGGTAAACTGCCGTGGCAACTCATGCGTCAACTCGGCGGCGACGCCCTGATCACCAACGGCGACTTCGAAGCCACCCAGCCGCCGTCGGTCGCGCCATGGCAACCGGCCCCAACGCGTGGCTTGCCTTTTGGTCAGCCACCGGCTACACTCCATGCCGAATTTGAGGATCAGAATAACAGCACCAATCATGTCCTGCGGGTCAGCCCGGGATTGCAAACAAACTGGGGCTGTATCGTCAATAATATCTGCCCTTCCGGCTCGGCAAAATCTGGTGCGGCCTGCACTTCAGCTGCCGACTGTCCGCCCGGAGGCACCTATGAACAATTTTCCGGTGTCGCTTCCCCGCCGTTCTCGGCCACCCGCGGTACGCTCTACTATGGGGAAGTCCGGATCAAAGCCGTGACCGGAAATCCAAAGCTTCGGATCCAGTTTGGCTACGACGATTACACCAGTTTCAACGTGACCGTGAATAATAAAAATTTTCATACCTACGTTGACGTCACTGCCACCACCGCCTGGCAGCGGGTGGCAGTTGGCCCGATTCAGGGGATGACCGGCTTGACCAAATTCGCCGTCGTCTGCGCCGATGCGAACAACTGCGGGCCCTTCTTTGTCGACGATATCCAGGTCCGGCCATTCCTGCAAGTCGATACCGCCCCGCACTTCGTGACGCCCTCGTGTCGCCTGTTTCCGAAAACCGACGCTCGTTCTTGCGACTACACCGACCAAACCGGCGTGACCTTTAAGGGTTGGAAAGGCTACTGCCTGGACCATGATTCGGCGACCGGCATCTGCCTCTCCTGGTGGCCGGTCGATATCATTAAGGGCGAAGGCAATATTTTTGGCTCCGAGCCCGTCGCGGGTTATCAAGACCGGGCGCCACTCTACTTCTGCAGCCAGGCGCAGGGCGGGCCGCTGTATGCGGATTTAAAAATGACGAATACCGAGCTTGGAGACGTAAAAAACGAAATGCGGTTTGACTGGTTCAATATCGGCGGTTCCGGCGCGACGTATTGTGTTGATGATGACGGTAGTTGCCCAGTAAGTGTCAGTGGGGCGCCGGCGCTGCCAAAAATTCGTTACGAGGACATCGATCAATACCAGGTTCTAGTTGATGTTAATGACAATGAAAGTCGATGGGGTACGACTTCTCCGAATTACGAATTTCAGTCGACCGTTAGTAAGGCCGGCGGCACGAGCCAATATCTCATAAACGTTTTGCAAAACATCCACCACGAAACGGTCAAAATTCCCGATTCTGGGGGCACATTTAACTTTGCTGATTCAGGAACGACCTACGATGATCAATACTGGGGTTGGGGAGGGTTTTGTCTGCCAGGCGCTTTTGACTGCAAGACGTACCTCCAAAAGCATACATTTATGGAACTCTTCAAAAACCTGTGTGACACTTCCCCGGATCTTAATTACCTCGTGGTTGCCTTGAAGTTCGACCCAAATACCCACTTTATTAAAGACACCATGGTCAAGCTTTGTGATAGCGGATCAGGTGATATTGGAAATAATGGACTAGTTTCATTCCGGCCGATTGTCAAGGCACACCAAAGCTGTGACCAAATTATTCAGACGGTTCAATCCCCCGCGCAAGGGGCACTGAATAAAGCATGGGCCCAGCGCACCCAGCAAAACAGTGGCTACACCATTCCCGATCTGGGCATTGGGTATGGGAATGACAAGGCACCATTCGGTGCCCTCCTCGCTCCGAATCCCGCCGACAATCCAAGCGCTTGGACTGTGCTGACCGCGGCTGAACCAAGTGCTGACCCGCAGACTCCAGCTCGGGCAGGTACACCCTACTCTTGTGTACTGAGTTGTGGGACCGGACCTCTGGATACCAAGTACTGCTTGTCTTCCGAGCTGCCACAAGATTTATCTACCGCTTCTTGCGAAGGCGCTTCGTGCAAGACCGGCACAGAAAACCGCTGTCAAACCGTAGCCGACATACAAAGTTGCAACACCAGAGTCCAATCTTCGCTTAACGGAAACGCGTTCTGTGTTGGAAATCCACTCGGCCGTTGTAGTAACAATCGAACCAAGGCCTGCGCGACCGATAATGACTGCGGAAAAGGAAATTCCTGTTCCAACCCGGCCGGTGGGTCGGCAAAAGGAGTAAACTCATCTTTCGGCATCGACCGAATTAAACGTCTTTTCGCTCAAAGCTACGGCTGTTGGGGATTGCAGTTCGGGACTACCCTAGTACCCGATCCCACTGTCCCTAGTGGAACACTGACTCAAGTAACTTCGTCTTATTCTTCCGGATTTGGATGCATCGCCGCAAGTTCCTGGGACATCTACACCGACGGACCGAATAACTTTCCGAAACTATGTCTTTCAAACACAAGGCCCGCTTTTGACCCGGTCAATGGTACCGACTACTGTGCAATTCAACCAACGGTAACGAACGCTAGCCTGGTCAATATTACCAACGGCACCTGCAGCAACAACGCGGCCGTGACGTGTAGTAGTGACGCCGCGTGCGGCCCCAGCAATCACTGCGTGACCAACATCACCGGCGGCAGTACCACCGCGGCCATCAAGTTCAACACCGCTGTTGACGCGGAGCAGGTCCCGCTCGACACCATCTCGATTGACTGGGGCGACAGCGGCGCCAACTCGCAGGACACCATTTCCTTCAAAGCCGCACCCCGAACGGATAAAAACAATCCGCTGATCTTCTCCCATGTGTACACGGTCAATGCGGGAGATCCGGCTTGCTCGAAAAATAGCGTTGGCTTGCTGAGCTGTGTCTACCATCCGAAAGTCCAGCTCAAAGATGGCTGGGGTATTTGTAATGCAAATGATGGGACCTGTGACGATGGCAGTTCCGCCAACTGGGAGGACACGAAGATTGTTATTCACTTGACGCAATAACCTGATGCACGTGCCCCGCCTGCAGTTTGAAAAGCACCCACGTCTCTATACCACCCTGACCAGTATTCTGGTCGTGGTCGGCGTGGTGTTGTTCGCGCATCCCGCGCACGCCGACCTCCAGACCGATATCTACAACTTCTTGTCGGACATCGTCATCGCCGTCCTGCAAACGGTGGCCAGCCTGACCGCGGTTTTTGTCCACATTCTTGTGCTGGTTTCCCAGTTCAACAGTTTTAATATTTCAATTGTCAAAACTGGCTGGGGCATTATCCGGGACGTGTCGAACATGTTCTTTATCGTCGCCCTGCTGATCATTGCCGCCGGCACGATTCTCCGCCTGGAAAACTATCGCTATAACCGGCTACTCGTCCGGGTGGTGATCATGGCCTTCCTCGTCAACTTTTCCAAGTTGATCGCCCTGTTCTTTATCCAAAGTGCGCAGGTGATTATGCTGACCTTCGTCAGTTCCTACAAAGATGCATTGTTCGGGAACTTTGCCAGCATGCTCGGCTTGGACAAGGTCCTCCAGTTCGCAGCCACCCAGCATGGGGTCGAGACCACCTTGGCGATTCTCATGACTTTGCTCGCCGGCCTGGCTTTCATGGTGGTGGCCATGGTGGTCATCTTGGCGATTTGCGTTATCCTCGTGGTCCGCGTTGTGGCCCTGTGGGTCTTGGTGATGCTTTCGCCGCTAGCCTATACACTCCGCACCATTCCCAATACGGCCAAGTATGCCAGCACCTGGTGGTCGGAATTTGGCAAGTATGTCGTGGCTGGCCCGGTGCTGGCTTTCTTTTTGTGGCTGTCATTGGCGGTCGTCATTAAGAACAATGGTAATGTCCTCCAAGTCGATCAGCAGTTTGCGAATACGGTCACGAAACTCAATAGTTCACTGCCGCCGGAGGCCAACCCGTTCGACAGCAACCTCCTCTCATTTGAAGGCGTGATTAGCTTTATGATCGGCATCGTCTTCCTAATCATGGGCTTGAACTACGCCATGAAGTCGGGCGGCGCGGCTGGGCAGTGGGCGGGTAAGGTTGCTACTACTGGATTTGGCGTAGCCGCCGGCGTGACCGGCCTCAACTTCGTCCGCGACCGCACGATTGCGCCGGTGCAAGGGTGGATTCGGCAGCGGCAGGACTTACGGAAAGCAGCAATCGCCGAACGAAGCGCCGGTTTGGGGGCAGCGGTCGACCGCGGTCTGGCCTCGACCGTTGGTCAAGTTGGTCGCGTTGGGGCGGCAGCTTCGGCCACCCTCGGGGGCGCAGCCCGAGGTGCTCGCGACGTCGCCCTTCGCCGCGCGTCAGTCCAACAAGCAATACAAAGCACCGCGGAAGCTGGGGCGACTGGTTTCCAAGAAGGCACCCGTGGCTATCGACAAAGTCTCAAGCGGGCGGAAGGCGTCCGAGTGCAGCAGATTGCTCGCGAGGCTACGGAGCGAAACATCAAGAGCCGATCGAACGACGAATTGGACTCGCTCTTTCAGGGTCTCCAAGGTGATGCCCGACTGGCGGTGGGCAGTGAATTAGCAAACCGGCGACGCCTCGACGCCGGGCAGGCGCGCCAACTTGAAGCAGAGTACCGGTCATTTAGTCCGGAACAGGCCCGGGCCTTCCGCAAAACCATGAATACGAAGAATGGCGATGTGGCGCTCGAAGCTTTTTATAATAATTTGGCAACCAATGCCGACGCTGATAACTTGCTAGAAGCTATCGACATTGACGAAGCCCCCGAGGCATTGATTCTCAAAACTCGCTTATTTGGGAATGGGCAACGACAAGCAAATGGACAATTAGTGGAGCAGGACCGCGTAAATGCGGTTGGGCAACGGTTAACAGAAATGCGGAAACAGAAGGGGAGTTTGCAAGAACTGGGTAAAGGTGTCGACCAGGCAACAAAAAACGATTTCTTCAGAGCCGTTGACTTTAATACAGCCGGCATGGGGCCAGTAGACCTTGATGAACGAATGCAGTTCGCCAATGCGACAGGCCATGCACAGCAAGCCTTCCGAAATGCTGCCGGGATCATGGCCGCCGACTTAGCAGTTTATATCGCACGCTATCGGGATAAATTGGCCGATGCGGCGTCTGAGGCAATGGTGGAAGACCAGCAATTTATGGATGTCCTTTACCATGACCAAAACTTTGGCGCGCGGGGTATGATGAAAATTGCCGATCGAAATAACCGTTTAAATGATACGATCCGGGGAACAACGAATAACTTGCGGACTGCACAACAGGGAACCGAGACCTACGATCGAGGGGCGACGCCAGCGCAGCGCGCGCAGTATGACTTCTGGCGCAATCTCCGCTCTGTGGAGGCCCAGGTGAGTGGATTCCAAGATGCCCAGTTTCGGATAGCTGATAATAATCCGACGATCGCCAATCAAGCCCAAGACGAACTGCGGTCGTTACTTCGTACAATTGAGGGACGACGCCTGCGGCGGGTTCATGAACCGGTCCCGGTGGCTCCGGCCGGGCAAGCGCAACTACCGCCGAACATGTACCAGGTCGCCCCGGCAGCTGTACGGCGAGAAATTGGGCGAAACCTGCGAATTGAACAGGCGCCCGAATTTGCTTCGGTTAATGCGGCCACAGCAAATGCAACATATATCCAGTTATACAACGATCCACTACTAACCCCGGCCGAACGCCATCTCATTGAAAACGACCCGCGGCTCTTCGGTCTCTACACCTAAGTATATATGCAAGGTAAGATTTTTTTCACCACTATCTACCCCAAATTGCCGCCGCTGATGCAACGGATCTTTTCTTCGGACCGGATTCGTGATTTGAACATGGGCCTGACTGACCGATACCATCTTTCAGCTGAACAGACCAAAGCCCTGGTGGGGATTGAAATAGCCTTGATCGGCCGCGAGTATGGTCCGGACAAAGCGTTTGAACACATTGTCAGCGAGCTCTTGATTAAGTCGACCATGGCCAAAGAATTCGCCCGGGAATTCCTCGGTCAGATCGCCCTACCGCTCGCTTGGCATATTGGGAATGTCGATTCTCTGATCCGCGAGCTCGGCGGCAATCCAGATCAATACCTGGCCGCGGCCAAGCAGCGATTTCCGGAATCGTATGCGACCGTACCGGTCCCCGTGACGCCGCCACCGGAACAGGGCATACCGAGCGACACCTCATCCCTCCTCGATCACTTCGATGATCGCCTGACGACCCGACGCGGTCAAGCCGAAATCTTGCTCCGGCTGGTCGGCCTCTCGGCGCAAGTCGAAGATGCGATCGGGAGCGGCAAGCTGGCGACGGCCGAAGGGGAAGAGCTGATTTGGGAGCTTGACGCCTTGAGTAACGCTATCAACACCCAAAGTCTTAATCCCCTTGAAGTCCAGGCCGTGAAGCGGCGCCTCGGCCGCGTCCTCGACCAGCTGGGATCATGATTCTTCGCTTTCCACTCCCTGATCAGCCAATCCGGGTAGTTTTACAGCGTGCCGGCTACGTCGAATTCCGGGATCCCCGGAGCGGAGAGGTTTCGTTTGTGCGTCGCCTGGGCACGCACTTTTATCCGCGCTTTCATCTGTATGCAGAGGAGAGTACCGCGGACCTGCGGTTAAACCTGCACTTAGACCAGAAACAGCCTTCATACCAAGGCTTTACGAAGCACAGCGGCGAATATGACGGTTCCACCGTGGAACGAGAGGCGGCCCGGATCAACCAGGCGATCGCTGGGAGTTAAAAAGTTAAGAAATAGCGAGATAGTTGATGTTGTTCCTTTGTCAATTTTGTGCTATAATATAGACAACAAAATCAAATCAAATGGCAGACGTTTGGCAGCAATTTCACCAGCTTCCGAAGGCGATCCGCGATACGGTCGCGACACCGCAAGCTTTAGCGACCATTGACCGGCTCGAGCATGAACACCTCGGGCTCGATTTGGCTGATATGGTCATGCGCGTCATGACCAAAGCTATTCCTTTTGCCGACCTGCCAAAACGACTTCAAGAAGAAGGAAAAATATTCCCGGAAACGGCGGCCGCCATCGCGGCCGAACTTGAGCGCCATGTTTTTCAGGCGGCGGCTGAGTACTTGGGTTTAAAAAAATCCAGCCCGGCCACGCCCACACTCACTCCCTCACCCTCCCCTCGGGTTCCGCCAAACTTACCGGTCATCACGCAGCAACCGCCAGCCATCCCGCCTCCGCCGGCCCCGCGGCCCCCACCGCCCACCACCGCCAACCCTTTACCTCGATCCGATGCCCAGCCCCGGGCACCAACTGGCCCGACGGCGCCTACGTCGGCATATTCCGATGAAGATGCGCAAGAGATCGCCCAGCAGTCGGCCCGGATAAAATCGATGACCGCCAACGGCGCGCCAGTTGACTTTGAGGAGATGTCCCGCCGAATTTTAGACCTCCACCACCTTGGTTTTAGTGACGAGCTTCTCGCCAAGCGAGCCCTGGCGATTTGTAAAGCGCGATTAAAAAGCATCCGGGACAGCGGGGAAACAAAAGCCATGTTGATCCGGCCGCCAAAGCTCGGCGGCTTGGGCCTCGACCCAGATATGGCGGAACAAATCGTGGCTTCCCTCGATGCCGAAGCGGGAAAATTGAAGAACCGCGGCATGGTCCGTAAACCGCAACCGCTCCCGCCACCACCCCCGCCCGTCAAGCCACCTCTTTCCCAGCAGCGTCCCGCCGGCATGCCGCCGCTGGAAAAAACCTTACCCGCTGAAAAACCGCCGGCCGAACAACACCTGCCGGACATCCCTACCTTGCCGCCGTCGCCGGGTTTAGCCATTAAGCGCCCGGCTGATATGCCGCCAGCCCCCTGGCAACCAAAGCCGTTTCGAGCTGCTGCGCCAAAACCCTTGCCGCCGACCGGAAAACCAATCCCGATTCAGCCGGCGCCAAGCATTGGTCCGCAGACGATCGTCCAAGGCGGGCGGCAAATGGATCGACCAGCCATTACCGACATCTCCCGCCCGAAACCTACCTTCGGTCCGGCGGAAGAGCTGCATAGCTTGACCCTGACCGAGTTCCGACGATTAGGACAGGGAGTCAATGACTCGATCCGGAGGCTGCAAGAGAAATTTGATCATTTACAGCGGCAATCGTTTTCTTTGTGGGTCCAGGCGGTCGCCGGCTGGCGTCAAAATGAGGTCTACCAGCTCTATCTCCGTATGGGCCGGGAAAGCCTGGAAACCGGCGCGCCGATCAGCGCCATCGTCAAACGCCGCGGCCAGCAGGGACAACCGTATTTATCCGAGCATGAATTCGGCGCCATCGCCGATTTCAATCGGCGCCTGCATCTTTAACCTATGGCCAATCAGTACATCGTCCCTCAATTCATCGACGTCGAAGATAAAATTCTTGGGCCGATCAGCGTCCGGCAGTTTATTATTATCCTTGGCGGCATGGGACTGATCGTCGGTGCCTACCAAATCCTCTTCCGCCTCGCCAACCAACTCTATGCCTTTATTTTTACCGCCTTCAGTCTATTCGTGGCCATGATTGTCTTTGCTTTCGTCCGGGTCAATGGCCGCCCCTTTCATTTGTTCATGCTCAATGTTCTCCAGACGTTGCGCAACCCATCATTGCGCGTCTGGAATAATCAGCTGGGGGAGCGTCTCGAGTATCGCCATGAACCGCCCCCGCCCCCGCCGATTCCCACCAAGCAGGCCATGACGGAAACCAAACTGGCGCAGCTGGCACTGCTGGTCGACACCGGCGGCGCGTATCACGAAGACGAAGAACTGCTCTACTGGGGACAATCGCTGCCAGGCTCTCGCGCCGAACCTCCGGCGCCCGCCGTTTAATATTGTTCTATGGCCACTTCTCCCACCACTGAAAAAAAGCAGCGACGCGTAAAAACCGCGATTTCGACTCAGCAATACCTGGATATCTTGGAAATCCGGGATGACACCGCCGTGCTGAAAGACGGCACCCTCCGCGCGGTCTTGCTCGTCTCATCCATAAACTTCTCCTTGAAATCCGAAGAAGAGCAAGAGGCAGTGATCGAAGCGTATACCCAGTTTCTGAACACGATTGATTACCCGTTACAAATCGTTATTCAATCCCGGCCCCTCAATATTGACGAGTACCTCGCTTCACTTCAGACGATTGAAAAAAAACAGCCGAACGAACTCTTACGTATCCAGATTCACGACTACCGACAGTTCATTGCGGAGTTTGTGCGTGAGTCTGATATTATGGCCAAGCGCTTTTACCTAGTGGTGCCCTATTCCCCTCGGGTCGACCGGCCAGCCAAGTTTTTTTCTCGGCTCTTTGACGTCGTCCGGCCAACCTCAACCATTCACCTCAAGCAGAAGCAATTCGAACAGTTCCGGGCCGAGCTCTATAAACGGGTCGACAGCACGATGAATGCCCTCGACGCGGCGGGCCTCAAGTCGGTCATTCTCGATACCCAAAGCCTGATCGAACTCTATTACAATTCGTACAACCCGGAGACGGCCGAACAGCAAAAATTACAGGAAGTCAGCAAGCTCAATATTGAAGACCTCTCGAGTATCAAAGACGATGCCCAACATTAACCTCTCCAGCCCCAAAGTATTCCGGGAAGACCGGATCAGTGCCCGGCGGGAGTTACCACCCCGGCCGAGTGACGAGCGTGAGGTAATCCAGGCGGAACGTATTTATCGCCAGGGTGTCGTCACGGTCCGAGATTTGATTGCCCCCGCGGCCCTCAAAGTCGATCCGAGCTTTATTATCCTCAACGGCCGCTACCTACGGACGCTGTTTGTCATGACCTATCCCCGATACATTTCCGTCGGCTGGTTCGCCCCGATCATCAACTACAACGCCCCGCTGGACGTCTCCATGTTCTTCTACCCAATTTCCTCCGACATCATCCTCAAGCAGTTGAAGAATAAAGTCGGCGCCCTTGAAGCGCAATTATCGGCCGACGTGGAAAAGGGGGCACCGCGCGACCCGCTGCGGGAAACGGCCCTGCGCGACATTGAAAAATTGCGGGACGACCTGACCCAAGGGACGGAAAAATTTTTCCAGTTTGCCTTATACGTCACGCTGTATGCCGACTCGGCCAAGGAACTCAACAATACAACGAGTAAGATCGAAACGCTCTTTGGCTCCCGGCTCGTCTATTCCAAGCGCGCCTTTTTCCAGGCGGAACAAGGCTTTACCTCAACACTGCCGCTCGGCTTGGACCAGCTGCAAGTCACCTTTAACATGAACTCGTCGCCGATCGCCTCGAGCTTCCCCTTTGTCTCGGCCGACCTTTCGAGCGATAACGGCATTCTCTATGGGATCAATCGTCACAACAACTCCTTGATCCTGTTCGACCGATTCTCCCTGCAAAACGCTAATTACACGGTGTTCGCCACCGCCGGTTCTGGTAAATCGTACGCAGTCAAGCTGGAAATACTCCGAGCCATGATGTTTGGCACGGACATCATTGTCGTCGACCCAGAACGGGAATATAAGTATCTGGCCGATGCGGTCGGTGGCACCTACATCGATATTTCCCTCAACGCCGAAAGCAAAATCAATCCGTTTGACCTGCCCCGACCGACCGGCACGGAGGAGAGCACCGCCGATATCATTCGCTCCGCGGTCATCACTCTCAAATCGATGTTCCGGCTGATGCTCGGCGAGTTAACCCACGAAGAAGATTCGATCATTGATCGCGCCCTGCTGGAAACCTACGCCAAGAAAGACATTACGCCGGATGCCGACTTGGCCAATGTTGAACCACCGCTGATGACGGATTTTCAAGAAGTCCTTGGGGGCATGACCGGCGGGGAGAGCCTGGCCGAGCGGCTCAAAAAGTATACCGAAGGCACCTTTGCCGGCTTGTTCAATAGCCCGACGAACATTGAGCTGGCGAACCAGCTGGTGGTCTTCTCTGTCCGCGATCTTGAAGACGAACTCCGGCCGATCGGCATTTCTATCATCATCAGCTACATTTGGAACATTGCCCGGTCACAGCTGAAACGGCGGATCCTGGTGATTGATGAAGCCTGGTGGCTGATGCAGCACGAGGACTCGGCCAAGTTTATTTACGGCTTGGTCAAACGTTCGCGAAAATATTACTTGGGCGTGACGACGATTACGCAAGACGTCAACGACTTCCTCCTCTCACCCTACGGGCAGGCGATCATCAACAACTCGGCTCTCTCCTTGCTCATGCGGCAGTCGCCGGCCGCGATTGATATTGTCACCAAAACATTTTTGCTGACGCAGCAGGAACGGTATCTCCTCCTGGAAGCCGGGGTGGGCGAGGGTATTTTCTTCGCCGGTTCCAAACACGCGGCCATTAAGGTCGTCGCCTCAGTCGCCGAGGACCAAATTGTGACCACCAATCCCGCGCAGCTTCTGGAAATCGAGGAAGCCAAGCGCGAGTTCGAAAAATCAATCAGCTCTGGCACGGCTACCAACGCCGGGGCCGCGGTCGTCAATCAGCAACAATTGACCTAAAACTCTATGCGTCGAATTCTCATCATCATTGGCGGCGGGCTGAGCATCGTGGTGATCGGTATCGCCATCATTTTCGCCGTGCTCAATAACCCGGGATTGCAACGAACAATTCTGCGAGTTTCGAATATTAATGCCAGTCTGGCCAACGGAGCGAACACCGGTGTCAAGGCGGCCGCCCCAGCGGTGTCCCCAGATCGGGTTGAGGTGCAGTACGTCAGTCGAAACTTCGCTGAAGTCTTTGGCAGCACTTCAACCCAGAATCATTACGGTAACCTGGTGGAGTCCGAGCAATGGTGCTCAAAGGCGTTTTCCTCGTTTTTGGACCGGCAGGTGGCCCAGTTGCGGCAATCGGGCACGGCCCCATCAAGCCAGACGACCGTCACCAAGGCCCTGGTTATGAAAATTACGCTCCTCAAGGGGACGAACGCCGGGGTGACAGTCTCGACCTCCCGGCAGGAAACAACGGCGAGCGGGACGAAGTCATTCACCCAAGACTTACTCCTCGAACTCGTCAAGGAAAACGGGCACTGGCGGATTAATGCCGCTGCCTGGAAACCAATCTAACCCTCTACCATGGCCGCGGCCGAAGAAATAACGCTCGAACAGGGACAGCAACAGGACATTGCTCGTCAGCTTGAATTTGAACGGATCCGCACGCGGCAGGAGGCACAACGTCAACAAGCGGCGGCTGATCTGGCGACGCGGGCCAATCGCGATCGAACCAAAGCTCCGGACGCGGCCTCGACGGCGCTTGAAGAAAAAGCAAAAATCGCCGTCGCGAAGGCCTGGGATAAATTTCAAATGGGTACGGAAACGACGGCTATGTCCTTTGTTGACCTGATGCTGATCAGCGGACCAGCCGCCATTCTCTTATTCTGGTTTCGCCTTGTCTTCGGTAATTTTCTCGGGGGCTCAGGCCGCCGCCGCGTGGGCACCGTCACGGTTGATTTTATTCCCGGCTACTCCGCGGCCAGTATGGTCATGCACGGTGGACCAATTATCTGGATTCATGCTGTCACCGCCATTGTCTACAGTACTATCTTCCTGGCCGCCTTTATTGTCACGCACCCCGGATCTTCGGTCATCGGCTTGGCTTGCGTCGCCGTCAACCCGATCGCCAATTTTTTTAGCATCCATCTGAAATGTCTCTAGGACGCACAATTATTATTTCTTTGAGTCTGGCCCTGGCGCTCTTGTTGGCGCCACGCTCGTTCCCGATTGCTCAGGCGGTCGAGAAACCAATTACTTTTACCCCGGAGGTCGTCATCCCGGGCACTGATTTTTCTGGTAAACCAGTCACGGCCGATAGCGACTTGGCTGGCAAGTATCTTCGCGCCATCTTCATTTATTTTATCTGGGGGGTAGGAATTCTTGCGACCGTTATGGTTACCTTTGCCGGAGTCAAGTGGGTGAGTGCGGCCGGCAACCCTGGAGCGATCAAAGATGCTCGCGATATGCTTAATAATGCAATTATTGGTGTGATTATTGCCTTAACCTCAGTTTTGCTCCTCCGGATTATTAACCCGCAGCTGGTGAATATTGGCTTGCCCGATCTTGGTGGCGTCACTGGTCTGGCGTTACAGTCGGGGGTCACAGAGCCGTGTGATTCTGATTTGAATATTCAATGTGGAACGATTAAGCAGATTGGAATGATCAAAATCAATGCGAGTGGCGTCCCCGACCCAAAGGGAACGAAGGAGATCAATCGATACTGCGCCGGTACCATTTGCCCATTCGATGGATTTCAACCGACGGCCTGTTCCCTTACCCGAGATGCTAAAACGGGCTTCTTTGGGCTCGGGGGAGGTTGTGTGAAAACGGTTTCCGTCAGCGGCAACCTAGATCCAAATACCTATGGCCACAACTCAAGCTTCAATCTTGGGTTTCCACTCAAGTGCGGAAAAATTCAACCATCGGTGTATGGTTCTTTAGCTGGCGCCACCTGTGATAATGATCAGGACAAAACATCGTCATGTTTGATTGAAAATCAACCTCAGTCAATCACCACTTCTGGGACACTCAAAAACATGTATTGTGCTGATGATCCAACTCATTTTTAATTTATGAACCCCCACCTCCGCCAAATTCTCCTCATCGCCGCCTTTGCCGTTTTGATCGTGGCTTTCGGATATATCATCTACGTGGTTTTTTTTAAGCCAGCCGTACCGGTCTTACTCCGAAACAATCGGAATGAGTTTGTTAATGGGTTGCCCGCACTAGGAAATGGCAATGTGAATCGTCTTGGGCCGACCGGCAACACGAATGCACTGCCGATTGTCAACGCACTCATTCCCGCGCAGAGCGCCTCAAAAATTGCCAATGGCGGGCCAACGTTCAGTGACACCTTGGTCGGTGATGTGACTAGCGGCTTGGCCCCGAGCGGCGATCATACTGCCCTGCAATACTACGACCAGGTTACCGGTCAGTTTTTTCACCTCGCTCCCGACGGCTCAAGCAAAACATTGCTCAGTGACGTGGTGTACAAGGACGTCCAGCAGATCACCTGGTCGCCGGATGGCAACAAAGCTATTCTCGAGTTCCCCGATGGGTCGAAAATACTCTATGATTTTGGCGCCAAGAAGCAAACCACCCTACCCAAAGAACTCAACAACTTTTCCTTTTCCCCCTCCTCCGATCAACTCGTCTCCAAGTTCCTGGACGCGGCCAATCAAGAAAACCAGTGGCTGGTCATCACCAAGCCCGATGGCTCCCAATCACAGACCGTCGAGCACCTGGGCGCCAACGCCGGCCTCGTCATACCCGACTGGTCACCGAATAGCCAAGTGGTGGCCACCTATCAGAAAGCAGCCGACGGGGCGCACTCGGAAATCGTATTTCTGGGAGCGAACGGAGAAAACTTTCCCTCGTTGACGATCAATGGCCGGGGTTTTGCTCCCAACTGGTCACCCGACGGCCAGCGGCTGCTCTACAGTGCATACAGCAGCGTCACGGATGACAACCCCCGCCTTTTTATTACCAACGGATCGCCCAGCGGGCTAGGCTCTAATACCTACGACCTCGGCTTGACGACCAGCGCGGATAAATGCACCTTTTCCCTCAACGGCTCGGCCGTGTATTGCGCCGTGCCCTACTATATGAATCCTGGTTCCGGGCCGCAACCAGAACTGTCCGCCGGGATTCCCGATAACATGTACAAAATAGATTTGAACACCGGGGCGGCGACGGTCATTGCCCGGCCGGTTGACAGAAACCTGAACCAGCGTTTCAGTGCCGCCAACCTTCAGCTCACGCCGCGCGAAGACGCTCTCTACTTCACGGACGCCATCACCGGGACGGTCCAGAAAATTCAACTCCGGTAAATGATTCGCTTCCTTGGCTTTCTTTTTGCTCTCTCCATCCTGATCGCCCTGCCGCAGGCCGGGCAGGCGCAGGTCACCATCACCAACTCCGGTATCACCTCCGGTCCAATCGTCTTTACGCCGGAAGTGCCAATCGCGACTTTCAACGGCAAGATCACCGTTTCGGCCGAAACCTTCGGGCAGTACGTCAAGGCCGTTTTTATTTATTTTATCTGGTCGGTTGGCATTTTAGCGGTGGTCATGGTCACCTTTGGGGGGATAAAATGGGTATCGGCGGCCGGCAACCCGACCCGGATTCACGATGCCCGGGATATAATTAATAATGCCATTATTGGATTAATTATTGCCCTGACCTCAATTGTCCTTCTCCAGACCATCAACCCCGCCCTGACGAATTTTCCGGGACTCGTTTTAGCCACGGTCTCGGGCAAGGTTTTGAATATTGAACAAGAAATTTTGAAGCAGGTCGGCGAATTCCCGAGTTGCAGTGCTACGCAAGTCCTGAGCTATCCGCGACAGGCCTGCAGTCAGTCTGGCACGAAGATTGTCTGCGTCGACGGCCTCAATACGTGGATTAATAACGCCGCCGCCAAGTATCACGTCGATGCCCTCCTGGTCAAGACGCTTCCCGCTGAGCTCAGCGCGGTGAATAACGGCCTGCCGAGCGAATGCCCGGTGACTGCCTTTCATAAAGCGGTCCCGCCGGATAAGACCTGTGCCGAGTGGCTCGATAAACATTTAGAAATTCAAGTCCAGATGGTGGCGCATTACCTGAAGACGATCAGTAATTATAAATGCGTCAACGGTGATTTGACGCTCACCGCGGCCGGATATTTCCTTGGTCCGAACGCGATCGAACGAGACGTAACCAGCCGTCAGCCGGACTTTTGCTCCGGAGACACGACCGCTCAAATTGACACGGCCCAAGTTGTGCCCCAAGCCGTGGCCTACGTTCAGGATGTCCGGGCTAAATACATTGAAGAATGTCGAATCAGCAGCGCCGGAGCAGCCACTCCTCCGCCTGGGGTGCCAACGGGATCGTATCCCACCGGACCACAAAATTGAAAACCAAGCTCCGTTGACCAAGACGGCTCACTCTCGATGCGGCGACCTGGTATTTTGCGCGGTCGGCCAGATATCTTTCGGCTCCAGCTTGGGATTCCTAGCTAACAAATCGCGGGCCGTTTTTTCCGCTTGGGCCATGAGCTCGGGATGAGCAAAGTCGGCTAATTGCCAATCGGGTAAGCCCGATTGGCGTACCCCATACATGTCGCCGGCCCCACGCTGCTGCAGATCGTATGCGGCTAAGGCCAATCCATCGTTGGTCGAGGCCACCAGGTTCAGTCGGGCCATGATCGGTTCTGATATGTGGTCGGTGGCGAGCAAGCACAAGCCGTCATGACGGTCCCGGCCAATCCGGCCGCGGAGTTGATGCAATTGGGCGACACCAAAGCGCTCGGCACCCTCAATGACCATCAGGGTGGCGTTCGGGATATCAACCCCGACCTCAATCACGGTCGTACTGACCAGGACGTCGATCAATCCCTGCCTCATGGCCGTGAGCACCGAAACGCGTTTCTCCGGTTCGAGCGCTCCATGCAGCATGGCCAGGCGGCGATCAGGGTCGAAGCGGCGTAAGCGTTCATATTCCGTGGTGACGGAGCGGATGCCGAGGGCATCTGATTCTTCAATCAGTGGGGTAATCACAAATGCCTGATGTCCGGCGGCCACCTCGGCGGCGATAGACTGGTCGATCACCGCTCGATCCGATGGGCCCACCACTTTGGTGATGATTGTGCCGCGGCCGGCCGGTTTATGTGTCAACTGGCTAATAGACAGATTTCCGGTCAACCATAAGGCCAGAGTACGGGGGATCGGTGTGGCACTCAGGCTCAAAAAGTGCGGGACTGGTCGCCCGGCGCGACGTTGACGCTCGAGAATGGATTGACGTTGGGTGACCCCAAACCGTTGTTGCTCATCGATGATCACGAGACCAAGGCGAGGAAGTTCCACCTGCGGCTGGAGTACGGCGTGGGTGCCGACGAGCAGCTGACATTCCTGACTAGCCAAGGCAGCGAGGAGCGTGGCCTTTCCGGTCGTGGCTGAGCCCAAGCGACACGATCCAGCGGCCAAAAACCCTATGGTCACACCGGCAGCCGAAAACATTGATGTCAGGGTTTGCCAATGTTGTTCGGCGAGAACGAGGGTCGGCGCAATCAAGGCCACTTGATAACCGTTGACCAAAGCATCGTCCGCGGCCAAGGCCGCCACCACGGTTTTGCCGCTGCCCACCTCGCCTTGCAGCAGTCGATACATCGAGCGCGGCTTCGCCAAATCCTGCATGATCTGCCAGGCGGCAATCCGTTGATCATTGGTCAGTTCAAAGGGCAGCGACTGGACAAACGATCGGATCTTATCTTGTGGCATAGGCAGGACCGTCGCTTCATCAGCCAGAAGCGTGACGGTCGCTCGCTGCCATTCCACCTGCCAGGCCACCAGCTCATCGAAGGCGAGACGTCGGACGGCTCGGTGGGCCAGCTCGGGCGCATCGGGAAAATGTATTTGCTTCAAAGCCTCCGTCTTTTCCATCAGATGTGAGTCTTGGAGGGTGACCTCCGGAACCTGATCATGTATAAACCCAGCTAAGCTCACCGCCTGTTTCATGACTAATCGGATTTGTCGCTGAGACAAACCCTCGGTCGACCGATAGACGGGAATGAGTTGTTCATGGAGCGGCCGATCGGTCGCTTTTTCGTACACGGGATTTTGAAATTGTAGCTGGTGACTCTTGGTAGCGGCGATTTTCCCGGACACGTAGAGTTGGTCGCCGATCTTCAAGGCTTTACTGAGAAAGGGCAAGTTAAACCAAACCGCGTGGATCGTGGCTCGGGTATCGTCAGCCAGGGTCACATCGGTGATGGTCGTGGAGCGCCGACGCCAGGCCCGACGACTAGCCACATGCGTGACGGTGCCCAAGATCGTTACTTCCTGACCAGCGGTGACATCGGCAATCTTGACCCGTTGGCGAAAATCTTGATGCCGGAACGGGAAGTAAAAAAGCGCATCCTCGAGCGTTATTAAACCGAGTGATGCCAATTTTTGTGCGACCATTGGATTCATCCGTGGCAAACTTTTGATCAGGGTCATCAGCGAGGGCATACGGTAGTAGTCTAGCAAAAACAGGCAGAAAGAACGACTGATGTGCGGTCTCCATAGCGATCATGATATACTGAAATAATGCCACGCGTCTCGCCGCCGAACATCTCCAAGCTCTATCATCAGCATATTCTGGCTGCCCGCCGCGAACGAATGTTTCTGGCTTCGATTAGTTTTTTCGTCACGTTCGGCCTCGTGCGCCTGATCACCTATGCGGTTAAATATAGCATCGGTCCATTTCATGACGTCGTGGTTGGTGCGACGCATGTCCATCATTTGGTGGCCGGGATCTTTCTCCTGCTGATCGTCGGTTACTTGTGGCTGATTGAGCTCGGGACCGGGGAACCGGAATCGTCCCAGGCCTTTTCCCGTATCTTAGCCATTCTGTATGGAGTCGGTGCGGCTTTAACCCTTGATGAGTTTGCCCTCTGGCTGAACTTGCGAGACGTATATTGGGAGCATGAAGGGCGAATTAGCGTGGACGCCGCCCTGCTGTTCGGTGGGTTAGTTTCCATCGGTCTCTGGGGCAAGCCATTTTTTCTGGCGGTCGGTAAAGAATTACTCCGTTTAGCTCGTTTTGTTCTGCGATGGCCGCCTCGATAGAGTTGCATTTTTTTCACCACATGCTAGACTACGCTAGCTTTTATGCGCCTCCTTCGCCCCGCGAGGGCTCAGGACAGGCTCCGCTCAGCCTGGACCCCGAAGAACTCGCTTCGCGAGTCTACAAGGCAGGTGCCGCATCAGCTTGCTAACTCCCTGGAGCCTCGCTTCGTTCGATCGCCTGGCAAGGCTGGACAAAACAACTTTCCCGCGCCCCTGGGCGCCCGTAGCTCAGCCTGGATAGAGCATCAGCTTGCGGAGCTGAGGGTCGTAGGTTCAAATCCTGCCGGGCGCACCAGGGGTGCGGGAAAATATAGTCGTAGGCGACGTCCCGTTGAGAAGCGAAGCGACTTCTACGGATTCAAATCTCGTAGCGAAGCGGAGATTCCCCACCCACACGAAGTGGGTGGTGCGGCGACTGCCGGGCCGCCCAAAGGACACCTGGAAATGGCGTGTAATGGCTGTGGCCTGATTTTGGGTGTATACTGCCTACATGATAGGGGGTGATGTGTTTTGAAGACGAAAATACTCGGTTTAGGCCTCGTCCTGGCTGGTTTGATGCTGGTCGGGGCGGGATGCTATTCTTCAACCTCTACCTCCACCACGACGAAAACCAGCGGCACCGGCAACGCCGTGACCATGAGCAACCTGACGTTCTCTCCATCAAGCCTGACGGTCAAAAAGGGAACAGCGGTGACTTGGACCAACAACGACAGCGTGGCCCATACCGTCACCGGCGACAACGGCGGTCCGGCCAGCGGCCAACTTGGCAACGGGAAAACCTATTCCTTTACCTTTGACACGGTCGGCACCGTGGCGTATCACTGCTCGAATCACCCGTCAATGACCGCCAGCGTGACGGTCACGCCATAACCAAATCACAGAGTCCTCGGTCCATGCCCAGGACTTTTGTGTCTGCGAAAGATCGGTTGCTGGCGGCTGGCCAGCGAGCAGGGTTAAATTTTCAACATCCGGGCCAGCTGGTCGTCGCCCGGCTCTTCTTCAAGCTCGATGTTCTCAACCAAATGTTCGCTTAGATACTGACGGACCTTTAAGGGGTTTTGGTTTTCCAGTGGAAGGATGAGTTCGGGTCGAATGGCGGCCTTAAAGTGAAGATACAACTTTTTCATGGCCGGCGGTCGATACAGGATCCAAAACTCTTTGAGCTCCCGCCAAGCGTAGAAACGGGAACTGACCTCAAGACCTTCTTCCCGGATCGCCACGTGGACATCAAGCGGCGACCGCCGCAGTCGGACCACGATAATAACCGCCGCCAGAATAACCAGGACAATAAACGTATATCCTTTTGACCAGACCCCATAGACAATCAAGGCGGCAATGATCGCCAAAAAACCGATGTACCAACGACGGTTACGATCGTACGTTTCAAACTCCGGAAACGTCCATTCCAAGAGCACTGCGCCTCGGGGAATTTCTTGTTCGGCCATAATGTTTCTATTATTTGGTATTTAGCGGTGCCGTACACTGGGCTGATCTAATGGCGTCGCCATGCACCTGAGGGTAGGGCGGAGCCATGCACCGGCCGGTGCATGGCGGAGGGTGCAGGATTCGAACCTGCGCGGGACTTGCATCCCAACTGGTTTTCAAGACCAGCGCCTTAAACCGCTCAGCCAACCCTCCAGAGAATTACTCGAGTGGATGATTGTGAAAATATTCTCTCAGCATCCAACGCAGTGTTGTTTTCCCTTTACTCGTTTTAAAATACTTCTCCCGACGAATCGCGTCGTATTTGTTTTCATATCCTTCGAAGAAAATAAGCTCTAAAGGTCGATGTGGTGAAGATGCTTGTACCTGACCTATATCATGTTGCATCTTTCTCAAGGGAATGTTATCTGTGTGACCGCTATAGAACCACTGATGCTTCAAACTACGGAGAATATAGACAAAGTAAAATTGTTTATCAATCATAGATCATTACTTTGCCAAGCCGTTTTGTCTAAAGAACATCATATCGATTTTGACCCCGCTTGCACCAGCCTGATCTAATGGCGTCGCCATGCACCTGAGGGTAGGGCGGTGCCGTACACCGGGCTGATCTGATGGCGTCGCCATGCACCGGCCGGTGCATGGCGGAGAGGGAGAGATTCGAACTCTCGATACGGGTTTAACCCCGCATAACAGGTTAGCAACCTGCCGCTTTCAACCACTCAGCCACCTCTCCGGACGAAGGACGCTATCCCTTCGCGAGGGTGCAGGCGACGATCTGCCGCATCCCATGCGCTTTCAGGACCAATGCGCACTGACTCAGCGTCGATCCGGTTGTTAAGACGTCGTCCACGAGTATACCACAGTCGGGTAGTTTTTTCAATCCTGGCTGGATCCGGAACGCATCGCGGATATTGTCGGCTCGTTCCCGAGCCGGTAACTGTGCCTGTGGGGTCGTGTAACGATGACGCTGCAGGAGATGCACCACCGGAAAACCAGATATAGATGATACCGCGCTGGCAATGAAGTCGGCTTGGTTGAACCCCCGCTCTTTCTGGCGGCGGCGGTGCAGAGGCACTGGAATAATGACACAATCCTTACTCTCGAACCGCAAATGGGGAGTCAGCGGAGCCAAGTACTTGGTCAAGACTGAAGCCGACCCGGTCCAATAACTGTATTTCAACTTTTGGATGAGCCCTTGCACGCTCGGCACGTCATAGGAGGCCCGAATCACAACGTGGTCAATGCCCGGGAGCTGGTCGGTATACTGAACCACGGCCGCCTGGGCAACCTCCGCTCTCGCCTCGGGGCAAAGCCAGGCGCCCTCACGCGGGCAGTGGATACAGACAGCCGGAAACACCGCATCGAGGGAGGCATGAAAAAGAGAAACAAAGAAAGACTTGGACATAGTGCTTTGGGACGCCAAGCCACCACTTGTCTCAGGCCTT
>JACQBO010000006.1 GCA_016194465.1 Candidatus Kerfeldbacteria bacterium | reverse complement strand
TGCTTGTAGGCCGTGTCCACGATCAGTTCCCACATCGTCGTCACATCTTTCTTGCTCATATTCGACTTCTCAGCCAAGTAGGCGATCAGGGCCGACTTGCTCATGGGTTTTTCTGCCATAGGCGTTTTTCCTTAGTAAATGAATAATTCCAAGGGCAAGTATAGCAAATATTAAAGGATTCTCCTATTTCCTGGTTGTGAACAAGTTTTTTTATCATGAAGTTAGCTAAAAAAAGCCAAAGATGTATGCTATACTTGACATTATGTAATGTAAACTTTACAATTAGTTTATGCCTGTGGAAATCCAAAATCGGGTCAAAGAACTTCGGGCCAAGCATCATCTGACTCAGGAAGACCTGGCGCAGAAAGTCGGTGTCACCCGGCAAACGATTCTGGCCATCGAAAAAGGGGAGTATTCGCCGTCGCTATTACTCGGGATGAATATTGCTAAAACTTTCCAGCTTCCGGTCGAGGAAGTATTTATCAAATCATAAGCATATCAATGCAGCACAATATTTTTCTCAATCTTATTCTACCAATTCTTTTGCCGATCGTGGTGATTGGTGTTTTTATCTATCTGACCGGTATCTTTTCGAAAGGAAGAAAGGGTTGGTGGAATCAGCCGAATCTGAAATTTGATTGGCAAGGCGGGCTGGCACTGAGCTTGATGTTTCTTGTCGCGACCATTTTCTTATGGTCATCGAACGACAACTTCCTTTTTACTATTTGGAAGGAACGGCCCTGGCCGGTTCTCGCCGGAGTCGCACTTGCCACGATCTTTAATATAATGACGTGGAAACGCCGAGGTCGGAAGTGGCACGAAGTTTTTCTCAACCTAGGGTACACACTAAAAGATGAACGAGAAAGTCTCCTCCTTCTCAAAGCCACCCGTGTCGCATATGCCAGTACATTCATGCTCCTGACATTACTCTATATCCTAGCTTTATTTACCTCTACGGTGAGCCGGACTGGCCTGCTCTTAGGACTCATTACAATTTTTGGTCTTTCCCGCACTCTTTTCAGCTTCGTATTGTATCGCTCCGGTTTCTCGCAGCCGTCTTGACCCAAGAGCCCGGGCCCAGTACACTACTCAGGTCATGACGAAAATGAAACTGGCAATTCTTGGATCTGGCCCGGCCGGGTATACCGCGGCGATTTATGCCGCCCGCGCCGGCTGGAAACCGCTGGTGTTCGCTGGCCCCGAGCCGGGCGGACAACTGATCAATACGACGGACGTCGGCAACTTTCCCGGGTTTCCAGAAGATATTCTGGGGCCGGAACTGATGGAGCGGATGCAAAAGCAAGCGGAGCGGTTTGGGGCGACGGTTGTCCCAACTTCGATTACCAAGGTCGATTTCCGCCAGCAACCGTTCTGGCTCTGGGCGGAGAAAGACGCCTATCAAGCTGAGGCTGTCATCATCGCCACGGGCGCCGCCACGCGCTGGCTTGGGCTGCCGAGCGAACAGCGGCTGCGCGGCAAAGGCGTTTCGTCCTGCGCCACCTGCGACGGATTTTTTTTCAAGGGCAAAGACGTGGCAGTCGTGGGGGGCGGGGATGCCGCCATGGAAGAAGCCCTCTACCTCACAAAATTTGCGAGTAGCATTACCATCTTGGTGCGCGGGGATGCACTCCGAGCCAGCAATATTATGGTCGCGCGGGCCAAGGCCAATACAAAAATTTCATTCCGGTTGCAAACCGAAGTGGCTGATGTCCAGGGTGAAACCAAAGTAACCGGTCTTCGCCTCAAAAACACGGTGACTAACTCAACCGAAGACCTCAAGGTCCAAGGAATGTTCGTGGCGATCGGGCATGTGCCGAATACGGCCTTGTTCCAGGAGTACCTCCAGGTGAACAAACGTGGATACCTGGCCGTCACTGATCAGGTCATGACCTCTATCCCCGGTATTTTCGTGGCCGGTGATGTGCAAGATTACCGCTACCGTCAGGCCATTAGTGCTGCCGGTTGGGGCTGCATGGCGGCCCTGGAAGCCGAAAAATACTTAGAGATGCTGCATCACCAAAAGCACGGTAGGCTCTAATCCTATGCATGCGACGAAGGCCGATGTCCTCTCAATTCTTAAAACGTGCGATGATCCGGAGCTGGGGATTGATGTCGTCAACCTCGGCTTGATTTACGATGTGACGTTTAGTGCTGAGGTGGTCACGATTACCATGACCCTGACCACGCCGGGCTGTCCACTCGTGCCATATTTTCGCGAAGAAGTAGTGCGGAAGGTGAAAACAGGGACCGGCGCCAAAGATGTATTGATTGAGTTGACCTTTGAACCACCCTGGGACCCGAGTAAAATGTCCGCCGATGCCCGGACCATGTTGTCCATGATGCGGTAGCACTTCGTCTGAGAAATCTATGACCACTGAAGAACACTTTGAAACAAGGGCGGAGCGGCGAGCCCGGAAGCGCCTGGAACGAAAACAGGGGCGGCCGAGCCGGTCGTGGTGGCGGCGATGGTACATCATGGCCGGAGTCGTGGTCGTCGGGGGCGCCGTCACGATCCCTCTCATTTTTCATAGTAGCCGCGCCACAACCACCAAGGCTTCATCCAATCGCGCCGATCTCGCTTTGGTTGATAGTTGTACCACCGACATGGCGACGAAATTTCATATCCATGCCCATCTGAGCATTGTGATTGATGGGAAGGCACAAGACATTCCGGCTAACACGGGTCTGGCGGCTCATTGTTTGCACCCACTGCACACCCACGATAGTACCGGGGTCATTCATATTGAGTCTCCCAGCGCTAAAGATTTTACCTTGGGAGATTTTTTCCATGTGTGGAAGAACACGTTCTCTACTCAGGCCGTGCTCGACACCAAGATCGATGCCGCCCACCAGCTGACTGTTTTTGATAATGGAACACTGGTAGCCAGTGGGCCGGATACAACCATGAGAGACCGACATTCCTATGCGATTGTGGTCGGTCAGGGCGCAGAAAAAATCACCCCACCTCAAAACTACGATTTCCCTAAGAATTTATAATTTTTTGGAGGCTTCTATGCATCATAAACTATCACTGCTGGCTCTCGGATTGATGAGTTTGACCATCATCGGCGCTGGCTGCCACGCGTCCACGACCGGGTCCATACGGAACACCAATATCACTGTCGGTGGGGGAGTCAATGTGAGCGTCAACGCTGCCCTGGACACAAACTCGGTCACCACTGGCTCTTTCACGACGGGGCAGGCCGAACAAGGCACGACCGTCACGATCACTGCGTCCGGAGTCGATCCACAGGTTCTGACCGTAAAAAAAGGCACCACGGTTACGTTTGTCAACAATGATGCCGCACTGCATCGCCTTGCCTCGAACCCACATCCAGCGGATACTGATCTGCCCGGCTTCGATGGGACGATTCCGCCTAACGACCGTTATACCTTTACCTTTACAAAAGTCGGGCGGTGGGGGTACCACGATCACCTCGACGCCCTCAATCCGACGTTCCAGGGGACGATCGTGGTGCAAGAATGATCTGGGCGAGCGGGCATGATATACTTCCCACCATGGTCTATGTAACGGCTGATCACGGTGGGTGGCTGGCCAAACAAACACTGGTCAAGTTTTTGCGCGGGCGTGGCCTGCCGGTGACCGACCTCGGACCATCAAAGCGTCTTCATAATGACGACTACCCACCGCTGGCGGCGCGGCTCGGACGAGTCGTACGGAAAACCCCGGGGAGTTTTGGGATTGGCATTTGTCGCAGTGGCGTGGGCATGGCCATGGTCGCCAATAAAATTCCCGGGATTCGGGCCAGCCAAGCCTTGACGGTCTCCTTGGCGCGGCGGGCCCGGCGAGAAGAAAATATCAACGTCTTATCACTGGCCGCAGATCTCCAAACGCTGGCCGAAATGAAAAAAATTGTCATGGCCTGGCTGCAGACTTCGTATCGGCCCATCGATCGTCATCGGCGCCGCTTGCACCAAGTAGATCGTCTCGACTATGGCCGTTGATCTTGTTCCTTCGGTGTTGGCCAGAACTTCCGGAGCCTACGAAAAAGAAAAAAAGATCGCCGAGCAGCTCAATCCCTGGATCCACCTCGATGTCATGGATGGCGTCTTTGTGCCAAGTCGATCGATCACCCCGGCGATTGTCCAGCGTTCGAAACCAAGAGCCAATGTTGAGTATCACCTCATGACTCGTCACCCGGGAGCCTGGGCGGTCACCATTTTAGGCACCACCAAAGCCCGGGTGATTCTCCATCTGGAACTCGGGGCGGCCCTTCGACCCTGGCTAGCGCTGTTCCGTTCTCAGCGCATTTCCACCTGGTTAGCGATCAACCCGACCAGCACATTGGATCGACTCTGGCCATGGATGCCATTTATCTCGGGCGTCCTCGTCATGTCGGTTCGGCCTGGTGGTTATAGCCATCACTGGTGGGCGGGCTCCCTGGCCCGAGTGCGGGCCATACGGCATCGTTACCCGCACCTGATTATTGGTCTTGATGGCGGTATGGATCAGGAGACAATCCCTCGGGCTGCCGCGGCCGGCGCCCGACACATTGTCGTTGGTTCGGCGGTTATGCTTGATGAGCATCCGACGGCTGCCTGGGAAAAGCTCCGGCGTCTCGTTTGATGTTGACGAGTATGCTAAAATAAAAGCATGACTGCCAAGCTCCAGACCGTGCTCCGTCAAGCGCAGAAAGGCCGCTATGCCGTGGGAGCTTTCAACATTTCCGATCTGGAGCAGGCCCAAGCGGTGGTGCGGGCTGCGGTGGCCCTTCACGCCCCCGTCATTATTAATACCTCGGAAAAAGCCATTGCCTATGCTGGTTTGGAAGAGCTGGCGGCTTTCGTCCTGGCCATGGCCAAAAAGTATCCGATCCCGATTGTTTTGACCCTCGATCATGGCCACGAGTTAAGGTTGGCTAGAGCCTGCGTCGATCGTGGATACACTGGTATTATGTTTGATGCCAGTCGGCTGCCGTTCCGACAGAATGTGCGCCGCACGGCGGCGATCGTCCGCTATGCCCATCGCCGGCAGATCGGCGTCGAGGGAGAACTCGGCCAGGTCAAATACCCTTCGGAAATTGCTCAGGATCGTCGTCTGGTTCTGACTGATCCGACCCAGGCGCATACATTTGTTCGCCTCACCAAGGTCGATGCCTTTGCCGTGGCTATTGGTAATGCCCATGGTGTACCGCAAGCCAGGGAGCATCTGGACTTTACCTTGCTGGCCCAAATCAAAAAGATGATCGACGTGCCACTCGTGCTCCATGGTGCCTCGGGAACGCCGCCGGCCATGATTCGCCGGGCGATTCATTTTGGTATCGCCAAAATCAATATTGATACCGACCTTCGACTGGCTTTTAGCCAGGCCTTACGCCGGGAGCTACGTCGCGATGCCCACGAGTTTGATCCTCGCGGTTTACTGGGACCAAGCCGTGACGCCGTTATGGCCACGGTCAAGAAAAAAATAGTTCTTTTTGGCAGCCGAAATAAATCCAAGTCATGACAAAACGATTCGATATCATTACCATCGGGGCGGCCACGAGAGATGTGTTTCTCCGCAGTGCCGGGATTAAAATTATTCGGAATGAAAACTTTTCCACCGGTGAGGCTGAATGTTTCGCGCTCGGTTCGAAAATTGAGGTCCAAGAATTAGTCTTTGAAACCGGGGGCGGGGCGACCAATACGGCGGTGGGATTTTCGCGCCAGGGTTTTCGCACCGCCTTTATCGGAAAAATCGGTCACCAGGACGCGCGGGGGCAAGAAGTCTTGCGCGCGCTCCGTATGGAGAAGGTTAATGTCGGCTTAGTCACAAAGGATCACCAGCGTGGCACGGCTTATTCGGTCTTATTGCTTACCAGCCGTGGTGAACGAACGGCCCTGGTCTATCGCGGCGCCTCCGCCGATTTTCATCCGCGCGACCTCCCGCGCCGCGAATTTCGGGCGGACTGGATGTATGTCAGTTCATTGGCGGGGGAGTTGCCAATTATTCGGCGCATCTGGAACGTGGCCAAGAAAAAAAAGATTCGGATTGCTTGGAATCCGGGCAGCAGCGAATTGGCTCACGGTTTATCGAAGCTAGAGCCCTTTCTCCAACAGGCCGATGTGGTCATTATGAATCAGGAAGAAGCGGCCCGCCTAATGAAATTGACCACCAGTCAAGATGACGCCCCATTTCAATACTTGCGTCGAATCACCGGCGGCGTGACCGTGGTGACCATGGGGACCGAAGGTTCTTTTGGTGGCGATCGGCGCTCCGCGTGGCACTGCGGGACGCATCACGTCCATGTGGTCGACACGACGGGCGCCGGCGACGCGTTTGGATCGGGTTTTGTCAGTGCCTTTATTCGCGACGAAGACAATATTTCGGGCGCCTTGCAGTTAGGCACAGAGAACGCGGAAGCCGTGATTCGCGTCATTGGCGCCAAAGCGGGTCTCTTACAGCGTCATACGGCGAAACGCCCGGCTCCCGTTCGTAGTATTATTCGCCGCTGATTGCATGGCGTTCGTCGTCAAGGTTCGACATATCGATATTAATACTGGCGGCTCTAGCCGCATTGTCGTTTTGCGTGGTCGCGATGCGGAGGCATTTGGGATTAATCCCGGCGATCGCTTACAAGTCAACTATCAGGGCACGTCACATATCGTCGTGGCTGATGTCACCCACCAGTCAATTCAACATGGAGAAATTGGTCTGTTCGATGAAGTCTGGAAACTGTTGAAGGCCAAGGACGGGGAGCCGCTGCTGATTGAGGTCGTGTCCCGACCACCGTCAATCGCGGCGATCAACAAAAAACTGCTCGGTCAGCCACTGCGTGAAGAAGAAATTACCAGCATCATCCGCGACATTGTCGACCACCAGTTGAGCGCTGTGGAAACGACCTACTTTGTGGCCTCGGGCTATGTCCGACCCTACCGCTTGCCAGAACTCAAATGGATGGTCAAGGCCATGGCGACGACCGGTGATATGTTTTCCTGGGGGCGGCGAAAAGCAGCGGATAAACACTCGGTGGGTGGTTTGGCCGGCAACCGCACTACGATGATCGCCATCCCGATCGTCGCGGCGGCCGGCCTGATTATCCCCAAAACCTCATCCCGAGCGATTACCTCACCCGCCGGCACGGCGGATACGATGGAAGTCTTAGCCCCCGTGTCCTTCACCGCCGCGGAAGTTCGACGGATCGTGGCCAAAACAGGTGCCTGTCTCATTTGGGGTGGGGGGCTGAGCATCGCCCCGGCCGACGACCTCATTATTCAAGTCTCGCGGCCACTGTCGCTGGAACCCTACGATAAAATGATCGTCAGTATTCTGGCAAAAAAAGTAGCGATGGGGATTCAATACTTAGTCATCGACATGCCATACGGCCGATACACCAAAATTCCTGATCTGGCCACGGCCAAAATGATCCGAAAAAAGTTTATAGCCGTAGGACATTCGTTCGGGATGAAGGTCCGGGTCCGGTTCGATCAGGCGGACCAACCAGTCGGCAAAGGGGTTGGGCCGGCGCTGGAAGCCCGCGATGTGTTGCGCGTGCTCCAACAAAAAGATAAACGCCCACAAGATCTAGAAGATAAGGCCCTGGAACTGGCGGGTGAACTCTTGGAACTGGCAGGAGTGACCAGATCGGGAACTGGCCATCAGCAAGCGGAAAGGATTTTACGGTCGGGCCGGGCCTGGAAGAAAATGCAAGCGATTATCGCGGCGCAAGGAGGTAATCCAGACATGGATGCCAACGCGGTCGCTTTGGGCAGTTCGACGTTCCGTCTCCTGGCACCAACCAGTGGTGTGGTGAAGGCCATTAACAACCGAGCCATCGACGAGGTGGCGCGGACGCTGGGTGCCCCTGATCATAAACTCGCCGGCATTTACCTTCATCGTAAATTGGGGCAGACCGTGCGCCGAGGACAAAAAATCCTAACGCTGTATAGCTTTAACCCCGATCGAATCGCCCTGGCCCGCAAAGCACTGCGGCTCAACCAGATCATGACGATTGGTCGAGGTTGACGCCGGCGATCTAGATTGCTACTGTCATGCCTACCATATGACGATGAAGGAACACGTCGCCACCGAGCAACCTTTGTTGTTCGGTTTATCACCGCGACGCGTCTATCGGATGCTGGAAATCATTCCCGGCTTTGCCGTCTGGTTGACGCTGATCACTGCTCTTGTTATCTGCTGGGTCGCACCGGTCTGGGCGATCGTTTTCGTCATTCTGTTCGACGTGTTTTGGCTCATTCGGGTGCTCTATGTCATGTCGTATGTCATTGGGGCCTACCGACAGTTTCGACGAGCCAGCCGCATTTCCTGGCGGCAGAAGCTGGAAACGATCGCCGGCTGGCAGGAGATCTATCACGTGATTGTTTTGCCGACCTACAAAGAACCGTATGAGGTATTGGAAGCGACCATCATGTCCTTGACGAAAGTCACATTTCCGCTGGATCGGATGATGCTGGTCCTGGCAACGGAAGGACGCGATGCTGATCATGTTCGAGCGTATACTGCTAGGCTGCGGACCAAGTTTGCCGGCACTTTTGGCGCTTTCATTGCCACAGAGCACCCCGCCGGTCTGCCCGGTGAAATGGCTGGCAAGGGCGCCAATATCGCCTGGGCGGCGAGAGCAATTAAGGATCTCATCGACCGGCGGGGGATACCATACCAAAACATTCTCGTGTCAACCTTTGATGCTGACACGATTGCCCACCCGCAATATTTCAGTTATCTGACGACGGTATTCTTGCAACATCCAGACCGTCTGCATACCAGTTACCAGCCGATTCCTGTCTTTCATAATAACGTTTGGGACGCGTTGGCGGTCACCCGAGTGGTGGCCAATAGTACCACGTTTTGGCTTTTAAGTGAGGCCCTTCGCCCCGACCGGCTGTTTACGTTTTCCTCGCATAGTATGCCTTGGCAGGCTCTGATTGATGTCGGGTTTTGGCAAAATGATGTGGTTTCAGAAGACTCACGAATTTTCCTCCAGTGTTTCCTGCACTACGATGGACGGTATACCGTCACCCCCATGTATATTCCGGTGTCCATGGATACCGTCCAGGGCGCGAACTGGCGGCAGAGCCTGAAGAATCAGTACCTGCAGATTCGGCGCTGGGCATACGGGGTCGAAAACTTTCCTTTTATGGTTTGGAATTTTTGGTATAATCCGCATATTCGACTCAGGGTGAAACTCAAATATCTTTGGAACCAGTTTGAAGGTACCTATTCGTGGGCGACCGCCCCAGTGCTGATTCTTCTTCTTGGTTGGCTCCCTTTTCATGTCCGGTCATCGGTTATTTCTACCTCCGCCTTAGCTCACAATGCGCCCACCACCATCCAAGGTTTGATGATCGGAGCGATGGTGGGTTTATTAGCGACGGCCGTGATGAGTGTCCGCCTTTTACCCGCGCGACCGAAACATGTGCCGGCGTGGCAGTGGGTGATGATGATTCTACAATGGCTTTTATTGCCGGTGACGATGATCGTGTTTGGTTCTATCCCGGCCATCGAAGCCCAAACGAGACTGATGATGGGGAAATATCTTGGTTTCTTTGTGACGGAAAAAAGCCGGAAAAGCCCATCTTAGGACGGCAGCCGACTTCCGATAAGTCCTGGATAGCTCCCCGGGATGGTCGCGGCAGATTGCCGGCGTTTGCCGGCGAACTGCACTTGGTGGGGAATAATCCAGCCGTCGCCGCAAGCCACTGCCCAATCCTGATTAGGTTCTGGAACCTCAATCGTCCCCTGGGGAGATGATGGCTGCCCGGGTATAAACGAGGCGGCAAGAATTTTTATGTTCGTTCCCTGCCAGGTCGTCCATGTTACCGGCCAAGGGATATAGGCGCGAATTTTTCGTTCTAAGATTTTTCCGGATTGCCAGTTGGCATAGCCATCTGATTTCAAAACCTTGGGGGCATAACTACTCGGGCCGGACTGCGGTGTGGGATGGATGCGACCGGCCCACCAATCGTCCAGAACGGTCGGCAAGTTTTCCGCGGCCAGTCTCGCCAGCTGTGCCTGCAATACTTCGCTGGTGTCTGATTTTGAAATCGGGGTGACCACCGTCCGCAACACCGGACCGGTGTCGAGATGCTCATCCATCAGCATGAAACTAATACCAGTTTCCCTTTCGCCGGCGACAATGGCGGCGGCGATGGGCGAAGCCCCGCGATATTTTGGTAGCAATGAGGCGTGCACATTAATCGATCCATACAGAGGCACCTGAAGTACCGCCAGGGGTAAGATCAGTCCATAGGCGGCCACCACAAATGTATCCGCCTGCAAGCGCTGTAATTCCTCTACCATGGTTGGAACTTTCAGGGACTCAGGCGCCAGTACCGATAGTTTGTGGTGGCCGGCCCAGGTGGCGATGATGGTGGGCTTGACCGGCTGGCCCCGACCAGTTGGTTTCGCGGGCTGGGTGACCACGCCGACCACCTGGCCATCCGGTAGATGGTGGAGTTGCTCGAGCGCGGGTAGGCCAAAAGCCCCAGAGCCAAAGAAGATGAGACGATGGGTCACAAGCGATCTTTTCCTTGAGTAATCATGGTCGCTCGGTCGATAAAAAGTTTCCCGTTCAGGTGGTCGATCTCGTGCTGAATAACGCGGGCAAAAAGGCCGTCGGCCTCGATCGTGGCCAGCCGGCCGGAGGCATCGAGGTTGTTGACGACGATTGATCGGGCCCGGGGGACCAGGCCGAAAACACCGGGAATCGATAAACACCCCTCTTCTTCGCTGGTTTGTTCCTGGCTGGAGTGCGTGACGACTGGATTATACAACACCAGTGGCTGCCTATTCGGGGTGACCCGTCGGTCAAGAACGGCCAAACGAATCGACTGGCCTATTTGCGGTGCGGCTAAACCAATCCCATCCGCTTTTTTCATGACCCGGATCATGCGAGCAATCAAATCTTCTAACTGACCGGTGGTGATCGAGGCGACATCGATGATCGCGGCGAACAGACGAAGCAGCGCGGCTTCCTGCGGTTGATTCCAGAGATACATTCGGGGCAAACGCGCCTTCATGAGGATAGTCTACGAGAAAGGTGGTGGGCTGGCAAGACTAGTCCGACCATGATTGGACATTCCCTTCGAGTTGCCAAGGCGGGGGGAAGAGTTTGAGCCAATCAGATTCCGACGCCCGCTCGGCCGTATTGGCTAGCTGGCTGATGATGATTTTCTCGGCCGCTTTTTTTCCATCAGAGACGTGCGCGGAAACCCGTTCGCCGTTCAGGTTGAGGGCGCGGAGCTGTTCAATTTTCTCCCCCACATTTTTTTCTCGCTCCGGCCCAGCATAGCGAGCGATCCACTGCGGCGTCATCGGCGGAAGATGAAAGCGTCGGCGAGCATTCCGCTCTTGTTGGTAAAAAGCACGGTCGTCGCCGTGAACCCAGCGCTGCCAAAAATCGTGCGCCGGCGAAAATGTTTGCACCAGCAAGGTGCTGCTTGGTTGCGCCGCGGATAAGCGCCATAAAAACTGCCAGGCCCGTTCGGCGGCGGCGAAATCCGGATAGTTTAAAAGACTATCTCCACTGACGATGGCTAGATGGCTGCGACCAGCTCCGAGCAGCCAGTGATAGATTTTGTATGTTTGGACGAGGATATCGTATTCTGCTGAGGGTTCCAGCACCACCTTGGCTTGAGGCCATCGGGCACGAAGGATGCCCGCGAATCGCTCGGGGCCGAGTCCATGGAAGGCCAGGCGTGATCCATGGCAATGCGGACAAGAGGTCGGTATCGTCATTAGTCGCCGGCAGTGACTGCAGATCAGCTGGCCTTCTGGCCGCTGAAATAGGCGAAGAAATTCTCCGCAAAATTGGCAACTGATGGCGGTGTGACAATCTTGGCAGCGTAAGCCGTGGGCGAATCCCTGGCGGGGGACAATGGCCGTCACATGGTTCCCTTCGACCCGGGCCCGTTCCACCAGTTCTTCAAGGCCGGAGGATATCCATGGTTGTAGTTTTGGTTCGCCCATGTTTCCAATTTCTCGAGTCTTTTCATGGGTCGGTGCTGACGGATGATGCTCATCCCACCACCAGAGGGAAGGGGCCGGCGTGGTGACGTCGAATGGAACGTGCATCGACTGCAAGAGTGTTTTAGCATCGATCCGCGGTTGCCGCTGGAGTTGGCGGTGCGCCGGGTGTTCTTCTTGGTCAATGATGATCTGGGGCTGGTGGGGGAAAGGCAGCGACAACGCTCTGACTGTACCGATGATATTCCGTACCTGGCCGTGCAGCACCTGCCGGTAGATCTCACGAAATGCGGGCCCGGTCATTTGGCCATGGACAAAAGGCAAGGACGTGCCCTTTTCTGCCCCCAGACGCATGAGATCTTGTCCGTCCTCGATGGTGGGGACAATGAGAAGTTTCCATTCCCCGGCCGTCGGGACCATCCAATCGCGAAGCTGATAGAGCGCTTCCATCCGACTCTGGTACCACCACGTGCGGGGCCGGCTCGATGGTATTTCCCGCATTGCCTCGGAGGATCCCGCTTCGGTGGCGATCCCCATTTTCAGGCTTTTGGGAAGGACTGGCAACAGCGCGGTACTCAAGGATACATATCCGACTTTAGCCACGTGGGCCAAAACACGCTGCTGCCAAAGCGTCAGGATGGGGTCGGCCACAAGTAATGCCTGAACGGATTTGAGTTTTTGGTTGGGCGTATGCTTAACGATTCCCCAGATGATGCCGCGTACTTCGGTCGAACCAAAAGGTACCGTCACCAGCTGACCGATGCGCGGTTCTTGAGTCAGGTTCCAGACATAATCGAACCACCGATGATGGGCTGGCAGCCGGCGGAGGGGGACAATCTGGACGATGGTCATGCACCCAATGAAACATCTGCGACCATTTGGCCAACCCCGAGCGGGGCCTCAAAAGAGCGAATAGTTCCTTTGGAGCGATGTGGCTGCAGGCAGGCGAGAAGGGTGGTGATCGGCTGGATGCCGCACGTTTTGCTTTTCCCCACATAAGCACCAAGCGGGGCGGGGTCAACCGCGGTCACGGCCAGACTGATTTCACGTTCCTCTTTGGTTGGCCGGCGCTCGGCCGTATTCGAGTCATGACGACGCGTGAGGTCAGCGGTAGCGATGATGGCCATGCGCTCTGGTCGTTGGTGACACCATTCGTTCAAAAGCAGCCCGACCCTCAAGAGGGCGGCCGCGCCCACATGGGCCACACCAATGGGCAAACACTGTACCGAATGAGTGCTCAGGCCTAAGAGCATGGCCGAGATGGTGACGCTGTAATCGATTGCTGTTGGCGTCTGCACCTCGAGCATCAGTTTTTGCTGCTCAGCCATGGCTTTCAGTAGATGGGCGAGGCCGGTTGCTCCCCACAGACTGACGGTCGTAGATGGATCGCCAAATTCCGTTAGGTTTCCCTCTAACCGGTCGCCGACCTGAACGGTGACGTGATCGGGGACACTGGTCATATGCGGACTCAGAATTACCACGGCGTCAGGCTGAGTGGCATAGAGTTCGGCCGACATGACTGCCACCGACTTGATGGTCTGAGAAAACAAAGGATAGTGTTCCTTGGCGACACCTGGTACTAAGAGCGGGGAATGGGGAACAATTCCCGCGAAAACGAGGGGCATGTGCCGACGCTATTGACTGGCCGATTGAATATTCGAATCGACGGATAAGGTCGGGCCAATCGGGTGGATCGACAGCGCGTCGTCACTTGTCTTGATGACATTGGCGTAACTAAAATGATAGGCCGAGAATGCGGTCGGGCCGGCAATGGGTAAACGATAGCCATCAGAAATGACATAGACCGGCCCCCCCTTTTTGCTGACCACCAGTTCACCATCCTTAAAACCGACGGGTCCGCCATCGGGATACTTAGTGATCAGGGTGGCGAGGGTCGGAATTGCCTTCCGGAGGCCAAATTGCGATCGGAAAATTTCTTTACTGAAGATCGCGTGGCGCAATCCATCTTTAACGAAATACACTCCTCCTGTTTTTCGATTTTGCAGTAATTGTCCTGACGGATATATGTTATCCGTGGTGATGGTGTCGCCGTCAGGATATTGGTTTAAATCATCCCAGGTGACCTTGAGCACTTCTTCTTTGCGGAATCCCGCTTGCTGAAACGCGGCGCGATTTTTAATCGGTCGCTTCACGTCATCGACGAGCAGATAGACTCCGCCCCGAGGCGAAGCAAGCAGGGAATAATTAGCAAAATTAATATCGCGGCCGCGGTTGTATAATGTCAGGTGGTCGGCGGGGACCGTGACCACAGTGTTCAGGTTATAGCGTGAAAGAAAAGCAGACATACTCGCGAAGCGGCGGAGTAGTCCGTTCTGGACCAGGTAAATATTCTGACCATTTTGGGCGCGCAGCAACGAACCATCGGGGTAGAGGCGGGAAAAATTAAAACTAAACTCGTTCCATATGTTCCAGAAACTGTTATTACCTGAGACATGGGGCGTATACGTAAACAAGGCCGAGGTGGCATCATTGGCCGGCGTGACAGTGTAGGTCACTGGATTGACACACGGGTTGTACGATTGACAGTCGACCACTTGTTTAGCGATGTTGGGTCCAAAACCGGAGATGGTGTAACCCCGGGGGATCGTTTGACCAGACGGGACAAGGTGGATGGAGTCAACATAACGTCGAAAGGCCGAGCTCATGGCACTCACCTGGTTGGCGAAGCCTTGATTGGAGCCCGTAGAGCAAGAGTCACACCACCCATAAAAGGCGACCCAATCGAGGTAATATTGCTGTCCCTTTGCACCAAAGTCGGTGCGCGTGATCATACTCGACTCTTTTTGGATGGTGGTCAAGATGACGCGGGCACTGATGTGGTTTGTTTGGGCGGCCTCGAAAATGATTTGCGCCGCTGACTTACCCGTTGCCGGGTCGATGTAGGCGGCAAGAATACCGGGCTGGGATCCCAAAAACTGTTGGATTTTGTCGGCGGACATGATCAATGAATCTTGAAATTCATCATCGGTCACAATAAAGTTCATGTTAAAGTTACTGTCCGCCTGAGCGAACGGTAGAGGGGTGACGGCCAGTAAAAAGAGGGCCACGGTTATGAGGGCGCTTTTTCGCATAGGACTAGTAGTATACCATATTTTTCGTTATACTACAAGTATGTCGAGAACGCGATTGAAGCTCCTGGATATTCCCATTGATAATCTGACGCCGACCGAAGCCCAGGAAACGGTGCACGGATTTTTACGCCAAGGTGGTTTTCACCACGTGGTTACTCCCGGGGCCGAGTTCTTGCTCGAGGCCACGGCCAATCCGCAGTTCCGGAAAATATTACAGCAGGCCGATTTATCACTGGCTGACGGCATGAGCGTTCACCTCGCCTCCTTGCTGAATGGGGAAAAACTCAAGTCAAGAATCCCCGGCGCGGATTTTGTAGCCGGCTTAATGGATTTGGCAGAGGCAGAGAATTACTCAGTCTTTTTATTTGGCGCCAAGCATGGTGTCGCGGAGCGAGCTGCGGAGCGGCTGATACAACAACACCCACGGTTGCGTATTGTCGGATTTGACACCGACACCCGCGGTTCATGGTTTAAGATTCGTGACCAACGGATGATCGAAAAAATTCATTTGGCCAAGCCAGATATTCTTTTGGTCGCCCTCGGAGCGCCGAAGCAGGAATTATGGATCGCCAAGCACCGACCAGCGCTTCATGATGTCAAGGTAGCGATCGGAGTGGGTCGCTCCCTCGATTATATTTCCGGCGTTGTGACTCGGCCGCCAAAAGTATTTCGTGTCCTAGGTTTGGAATGGCTGCACACCTTCTGGCGACCGCACGCATACCATCAACCTGACCGCCGCCGACAGCGCGTCGTCAATGCCACCTGGCGTTTTATGTGGGCTATTCTTCGGAAGCCTCATGACTAAATCCGCCGTGCGGGTGCGACTGGCCCCATCACCGACTGGCGAGGTGCATATTGGAACCATCTGGCTGGCCCAATTCAACTGGCTTTTCGCTCAGCAAAACCATGGCGCCTTTATCCTGCGGGTAGAGGATACCGACCAAAAGCGATTTGTGCCGGGTAGTATGGACCGAATTTATGAAGCGCTCCACTGGTTTGGGCTTGATCCAGATGAAGGGCCTCAGCAAGGCGGGGGCTATGGCCCGTACGTGCAGAGCCAACGCCTGAAATTGTACCGTCACCACGCGGACGAACTCGTGCAGCGAGGGGCCGCCTATCCTTGTTTCTGCACGATCGAGCGTCTCCAAAAACTGCGCACCAGCCAGGAAGAAAGAAAACTTCCGCCTCGTTACGACAAGCTCTGTCTCGGTCTGCCGCCCGAGGAGCGCGCCAAACGTCTGGCGGCGGAAGAGCCGAACGTCATCCGCCTGAACGTACCAATGACCGGTACCATCACGCACCGTGACCTGATTCGTGGGCCAGTCACTTTTTCCTTCGCCACCGTCGACGATAGCGTCCTGCTTAAGAGTGATGGTTTTCCTACGTACCATCTGGCGGTGGTGGTTGATGATCATTTGATGGCAATTTCTCATGTTATTCGCGGTGAGGAGTGGTTGCCCTCAACTCCGAAGCATCTCTTAATCTACCAAGCCTTGGAATGGGTGCCACCACTGTTCGCCCATGTACCGTTGATTCTCGGACCCGATCATCGCAAGCTCTCCAAGCGTGAAGGCGCGTCGTCGGCCCTGTCGTTCCGCGATCAGGGGTATCTGGCTGCCGCCATGCGAAATTTTTTGGCGCTGATGGGTTGGCACCCCAAAGGTGAGTTGGAAATACTTTCTTCGTCCGACCTCCAACGCGATTTTCGTTTAGAAGACATGAATCCTTCGGGGGCAGTCTTCGACCGGACGAAGCTCGACTGGATGAATGGACAATACCTCCGCCGCTTGTCGCGCGAAGAACTACGCCAGCACTTGCAACCGTTTTGGCATCTGCCCACGGAAGAGGGGAGTGATGATCAACACGTTTTGGCCATTATCGACCTCGTCCGGGACCGACTTAAAAAACTCTCCGACATCGACGAAGTTGCGAACTTTTTATTCCCATCGGTCTGGGATCAGGAGCGTACTCATTTTGATCGCGTGGCGCTCGTTCCCAAGAAGGGGACTGGACATTTGACCACCGCGGCTATCGATTGGGTGACAGGCGTGCTCGACAGATATGCTGGGCCGTGGACAAGCCGCGATATCAAGGCACACGTGCTGGCGGAGATTCAAGCAAAGGCGCGGACAAACACTGAAGTTTTATGGCCGCTCCGCGTCGCGTTGACCCTCCGACCAAACAGTCCGGATGTATTTGATGTTCTGGACTGCCTCGGCAAACCGGAAAGTATGCGTCGATTGCGCCTGGTCAACGCGGTCTGACGGCGCCGACGGCTCTCTTGACGTCGACCACGATTTATGCTAGCATGATGTCGATGGATCGATTGAAACAAAATAAAAACCGATGGCTCTTGTCCACGTTTGCCACACTCAATGTGGCGATTTTAGTGTGGCTGCCGCTGGCCCTGGCCCAGGCGCAAAGCCTGGACCCGACCGCGACCAATACTAATAGTGATCCGGCGGCGTTGTCATCCGATCCGGGGAGCAACGTCGATACCATCGCCGCCCTCAACCAACAAATTGCCGACAAAAAAAAGCATATCGAAGAACTGAAACAACAGGCGGCCACGTATCAGCAAGCGGTCGATACTGCCACGGCAAATGTGCGCGATATCCAATCGCAAGTGACCGTGATCGACAACCAGATCGCTCAAACAAATTTTGCCATTCAGACCAAGCAGGAAGAGATCGATACCTTAGCGCTCCAAATGGATGCGCTGCAGCGTTCGATTGATGTCAAGAATGCGCAAATCGCTCAGCAGAAAACTCAACTCACAGATGCCGTCAAACAGCTGGACGCCAACAGCCGAACGACGACCTTGGCGCTGGTACTGACCCGCAATAGTCTGGCGGATTTTTATCGTCAGGCTCAGGCGGTCGCTACCATTAGCGACTCGCTGCAACAAGCGATTGGCACCTTGAGTCAACTCAAAGAAGATCTGCAAACAAAACAAAATGACCTATCGCAAACACGCGACGACTTACAGCAGGGGAAGGTGCAATTGGAAGTCCAAAAGCAAGCGGTCGTCGACCAACGAGATTTGAAAACTCAGCTGTTAGGCTCGGCGCAACAAACCGCCAAGCAATATGGTAGCCTCCTGGAAGAGTCAGCTCAGGCCGAGCAGCAAGCGGATGCAACCATCACGGCCCTCGAGCAACAACTCCAGCAACAGTTAGCTACCGAATCGAACCCGCCAATTTTTAGCTCGACTGGTTTTTTGTGGCCAGCCGAAGGCAAAATTACCACCTACTTCCACGATCCCACCTATCCATTCCGCTGCGCGTTTTGGCATAATCCTTCCTGCCTAGAACACTCGGGCTTAGACATCAGCACGCCACAAGGCACTCCGGTCCGGGCCTCGGCGGATGGCGTTGTGTCCGTGGTCGCGAACCAAGGGTTCTATTACAATGCGGATGGCCAAAAAACCCGCAGCGCCTTGAATTACGTCGGTCTGGTCCATCAGAGTGGCTTAGCGACGCGCTATCTGCATCTCAGCGTGATCTACGTCAAAGCTGATCAATTCGTCAAGCAAGGGGAAGTGATCGGCTTATCTGGTGGTCTACCAGGGACGGCCGGCGCCGGGGGCATTACCACGGGCGCCCACGTCCATTTCGAAGTTCGGGTCAACGGGCTGCCCGTCGATCCACTTCAATACCTACCTTGAGGCCAGGGGAGGCTTCGTGAAAGGAATATTGATCGTATTCCTAGTGTCGTAGAATATACCTTTTATGACACTTAAATAAGGACCCTCAGTTGCGCTAGCACTATGGGTAAATATAGACCCTTTGTTCAAACCGCAAGTCAACATACTGGGCATGTTGGTTTTCTGATTGCCCGAGCAGGGTTTTCAGTGTCCTGACGGCCTCGGCTAGATCTTCGTGCCGGTCGAACATAACGAGTGGTCCCTGGTGGATCTGCACATGAAGTTCTTGGCTTGCCTGCCGGGCCTCAGCCACGTCACACGTGGTCTGGACTATATTCCTATTAGTGGAATTATTAACATTCATCGGTTGGTGTACTATCAAGCTTGTATTGGTGTTCGTGGTCGCGGCATTTTCATTGGCATTGATCACCGGCGAGACCGGACAGGATGGCAGCGGAATAATAAAATGATCGACGGATACCTGGGCGGTACGGAGAAGGGCTTGCAGCTCGACCAGACGGTCGACGACGTCAGACGTGAGCACTTGGCCATCAACCTGAAAAGTAGCGTGTGAGCTATCGATAATTTGGTAGAGTCCATTGTTCCTCTGCGGGTCCACCACCTCGATAATCACTCCCTGATGATCAAGCGTGCCATACTCGATTCCATTCGTCCAGACAAACAGGGGGACTCGTTCAATCACGGTGGCTCGAATGCGGTGTCGACCGAGTTTTCTGATCTGGACTCCTTCGATGGAAAGACGATGGGAAATTTGCTTCTTCAGCCATTGACCAAGATCATGGGACGAGAGTAACCATGAAGTGCGATGCGGTATGATCAGCCATGTCCGGGCCTGTAAATACATTTCGGCGGCCCGTCGGACGCTGCTGGGTTCGACGATCCTCGTTCCTTGAACCTCGACCTGATCAATCCGCCAGCCCGGCCCATAGACGGCCCAGACCACCCCCAAGATAGCCAACATACCCAGCGTGCTCCCTAAGACTTGCCAGCGGTACCGAATCCAGGGGTCTTCGTTTGGCGCCGGAAATAAAGGGTTTGATGACTGCCGTGGTGGAAGCATCTGCGGCTTTGGGACCTGCCGGTGTGATCGGAGCATGTTCATAAATTTAGAGTCTTCTCCGCGGTATATCAGGTGAAATACGGCTGACAATTTCGTACGAAATGGTGGTGGCCATCTCCGCTAGTTCATGGGCCGAGATTCCCGGCCCAAGTAAGGTGATGGGCTGGCCGACCTTTGGATGTCGCCCGCGGCTCAGGTCAATCATGAACATATTCATGCAAATTCGGCCGAGCACCGGGGCGGGCTGGCCATCGATCATAACCCAGGCCTTGTTGGACAATGATCGATCGTATCCGTCGGCATACCCCACCGGTACCACGCCGATGGTCGTCGCTTTCTTCAAACGGACGGTGCTCCCGTAGCCAATTCCGGTGCCGGCAGGGATGGTCTTCACCTGCGCCAGCATGCTCTTCCACTCCATCACCGGACGTAGTTGGTATTTTGGCCGGTGCTGCTGCGACCAAGTACGGATGGCCGCGGATGGCCAAAGTCCATATAAACCGAGGCCGAGTCGAACCAGGTCACGGCGGCTAGTTGGGTACCGCCACGAGGCGGCCGTACACGACAAATGGACATAGGGAGCCTTGATGGCTAATCGGTGTACCATCAGGTCAAAGTGCGCCAGCTGGGAGATGGTTCGCCGGGTGGGATATTCCTCGGCGTTGGCGAGGTGGGAAAAAATCCCGCGGACGTTATGAGCCCGATGTTTCAACGTCTGTTTCAGTCGCGTTATATCTGATGGCAAAAAGCCGATGCGGCTGGTGCCCGTGTCGAGTTTCAGGTGAATCATTGCCTGTTTGGCTATCCTCTCCTCGATACGCCGGATTTGATTTAGTGTCGTAAAATCATAAACGACTACATCGATATCTTGCTCGATGAGGAGGCGCAGCTCTGAAGGCTCCCAATAGCTCAGGACCAGTATTTTTCGCCTAATTCCGGCCTGGCGGAGCGTTAGGGCTTCTGACCCATAGGCCACGCTCAAGCCCCAAATTGGGGTGTTTTTGAGGCTGTGGGCAACTTGTAGCATCCCATGCCCGTAAGCATTAGCCTTGATCACGGGGGTGATCAGAGTGCCAGCTCCAAAAAGCGCTTGGGTCGCCCTAAGGTTATGCCGGAGTGCCGACTCCGATATTTCCACCCAGGTCCGAACTGTCTTAGGCATGAGCCGGGGCCTTGATGCTTTTTAAGCCGCCCATGAATGGTTGGAGCACCTGGGGAATGGCAATTGAACCGTCACGTTGTTGGTAGTTTTCGATGATGCCGACCAGCGTTCGCCCGATGGCAAAAGCCGTGCCATTGATCATGTGAACGAATTCTTTTTTTTCGCCACGATGAACCTTAATATGTAAGTCGCGTGATTGGTAATCAGTCGTGGTCGAGGTTGAATGGGTCTCACGGTAGACGGCCTGACCGGGCATCCAGGTTTCAATATCATATGTCCGAGCACTGGACCAGCCTAAATCAGCGGCACAAAGTTTTACTACTCGGTATGGAAGCTCGAGCTTCTGCATGAGTTTTTCTTCCACGCCCAAAAAGAATTCTTGCTCCTGATCAGATTTTTCCGGTAGACAGAACGAAAACATTTCCAGTTTGTCGAATTGATGGACGCGAATAATGCCCTTCGTGTCTTTTCCATATGATCCGGCTTCCCTTCTAAAACAAGAAGAAAATGCCAAATATCGTTTTGGCAAATCTTCTTCATTGAAGGTTTCATCACGATGCATTGGGCCAATTGATTGCTCGGAGGTGCCGACTAAATACAAATCATCATCAGTGAAATGGTATGTCTCTCTCTCCCCTCCTCCGGCTAAAAAGCCCATGGCGGCCATATTCTCGCTTTTAATCAAGGCCGGCGGCACGACCATAGTAAATCCTGCTGGCAAAATAATTGATTGGGCGAATTGGACTAAGGCAAACTCGAGTTGCGCCGCCGCGCCCAGCAAGTACCCGAATCGAGAACCAGAGACTTTGCTTCCCCGAGCCATATCGATGATGCCCAGCAGTTCGGCCAGGGCTAGATACTCTTGCGGTGATTCCAGCTTTGGTTTCTTGCCAACTTCCCGTAGGACGACGTTGTCCTCTTCATTTTTTCCATCCGGCACGTCATCCTTGGGAAGGTTCGGGGTTTCGACCAAACTGCCCACCCGAAGATTGGATTTTATGAGGGCGATTTTATCCGAGATCTTTTTCATCTCGGCGATCTTTTTTTTCTTCTCGGCCGGACTGAGAGTTGGAATAATTTTACTTGCTTCGTGAACTTGTTGTTGCCAAGATTCCAGCTCTTTTTGTTGGTTGGATCGCTCGGGTAATTCAAGGAATATTTTATTACCATCAAACCCACGCCGGTTGAATCCAGCGATATAGCGTTCCGGATTTTCGAGAAAATCCTTTAGATTAATCATAGTCCCAGGGTTTCATGGATGTTTTGAAGTGCCGCCAGGACCGTTTGAATATGCTCGCCTTCAGGAATGCCGAGCAGCTGTATCCCCTGCTGAATTTCTTGGCGGTTGACCTGGGCAGCAAATCCCCTGCTTTTTAGTTTTTTTTTGACCGAATCAACCGTAACCTCAGCCAGTTTTTTATTCGGCTGGACAAGCGCGCAGGCGACAATAAATCCAGAGAGTTCATCAACCGCAAAAATGCATTTCTCCATATCGTTGGTGGCTATGGTGCCAGTATGGGGGGCGTGAGCCATGATTGCCTGACGAACGGTGGCGGGAACACCCCGTTGCTCAAGAATGCTTTGTCCTTTGGCTGGGTGGTCTACTAACGTGGGATGGATTTCCCAATCAAAGTCGTGGAGCAAACCGACCATCCCCCACTCTTCAGGGTCGCCGTCATATTTGATGGCATAGGCACGCATGGCGGCTTCGGTGCCGAGCATATGCTTGCGCAGGTTGGCGTTCCGCACATGTTCCTCCATGATCTGTAGGGCTTCGTCGCGGTTCATGACTCGGGTCTGAGGGTCGGAAATAAGATGACGTCTTTGAGGTTGTGCTGGTTCATCAGAACTGCGGTCAGACGGTCAATGCCAAAACCAAGGCCAGCCGTCGGGGGCATCCCATACTCCAGCGATTTCAAAAACGTTTCGTCGATGCGCTGTGCTTCTTCATCGCCTTTAGCGCGGAGTTTTTCCTGGGCTTCGAAACGTTGGCGCTGGTCAACCGGATCATTAAGTTCAGAGAAGGCGTTTCCAAGCTCGGTGCCTGCCAGCAGTAACTGAAAGCGCTCCGTGTAGGTGGGATCGTCGTGTTTTTTCTTGGCTAGAGGTGAGAGCTCGAGCGGGTAATCAATCACGAATGTTGGCTGCATGATTTTTGGGCGGACCTGCGTTTTAAAAATTTCGTCAATAATTTGGGGCCGGGTCATCGTGGTATTGACCTCAATCCCCACTTTTCTCGCCGCCTGAAATAATGTAGGATCGGCTACGCTTATATCGATGCCGGACAATTCTTTGATGGCCTGACGGAATGATAAGCGGACGAAAGGAGTTTTCAGTCTGATCGTGTGCTGGCCATACGGAAATTCCGACCGACCATGGACGTGCTGACAAACCTCGAGCAGCAGCTGTTCGTAGAAGGTCATCATCCATTGGTAATCCGCATATGCGACGTACAGTTCTACCTGGGTGAACTCGGGACTATGGTCGTGATCAATGCCTTCATTGCGGAAACAGCGGGCAATTTCATAGACGCGCCCCAGGCCGCCGACGATCAGTCGTTTTAAATAGAGTTCCGGCGCCACCCGTAAGTATAAGTCAAGATCAAGCGCGTTGTGGTGAGTAACGAAAGGCTGGGCCGTGGCGCCGCCCGGAATTGCTTGAAGCATCGGTGTCTCAACCTCAAGAAAGCCATGTTGATCTAAGAAATTTCGGACCGTTTTCAATATGATGCCGCGGGCTTGGAAAATAGGGCGCGACTTTTTATTGGTGATGAGGTCAAGTTCACGGAAACGATACTGTAGCTCAACATCTTGCAGCCCGTGCCAATGCGATGGCAGTGGCCGTAGCGCCTTGCCCAGCCAGCGAACGCCGCGTATATCAAGACTCGGTTGGCCGCGTTTGGTGGTAAACGTTTCTCCTTCGGCTTCAATAAAATCACCAATATCTAGGTTGGCGGTCAGCATCTCGAAATCCGCACCAAGTTTTTTTGATTGGACAAAAAGCTGGATGCTCCCGGTTTCATCTTGGAGATCGATAAAGGCTGACCCACCCTGAAGGCGGATAGAGGAGATTCGACCATCAACCGTCTGGCGCAACCCGTCTTGCCAATGCGTCGCCAGGTCTCCAAGCGTGGCCGTCCGGCTCACCTTGGATGGATAGACGTTAACCCCCTGGGCTAATAATTGAGACCGGCGTTGGCGTCGAATATCTTCTTGGTCACTACGCTCTGACATGCATTCATCGTACTAAAAAAAGGGGCATGACACAATGCCTGGCTCACGGCGCCCACTATCGCAGCGTCAGAACTTCGTATGAAACTTCGCCTTTGGGGGTGGTCACCACGACGGTTTCTCCGATCTTGCGACCGAGCAGGGACCGGCCCAGCGGAGACTCGTTAGAGATTTTTCCTCGTAGCGGGTCGGCTTCATTGGAACCAACGATGTGTAATTCAAGTTTCTGTCCATCCCGCTTGGCAGTTAAGAAAGACCCGACCTCGATCACGTCGGCGTTCGATCGGCGGCCATCGTCGATGATGACCATATGTTTTAAGATCGTCTCTAACTCCTCGATCCTTCCTTCGTTAAAGGCTTGTTCATTTTTAGCCTCTTGATATTCGGCGTTCTCAGATAGGTCGCCCAATTCCTTGGCTTCCTGAATCCGGGACGCAATTTCTTTGCGGCGGGTGTGGATGAGTGTTTCATACTCCGCCTGGAGCTTGTCGCGACCTTCTTTTGTCAGATAGCTAATTCGATCAGTCATCATAGGATACAGATACATTGCTCCCCATCGGGAACAAGCGCCTATAGTATCCTCTTTTGTAGGTCATGTCAACGGGTTATCCACAGCGCTCATGGGTGCTGGTTACGCGAAAAAAACCATTGCAGAACATCTTTAGCCACGGGGAGAGCCGTGGCATTCCCTTCCCCGCCGGCCTCGACCATGACCACAATGAGGATTGTCGGGTGGTCGTATGGTGCATACGCCGCAAACCAGGCGTGTGTTTTGCCCTCGCGGCCAAACTGGGCGGTCCCTGTCTTGCCGGCGGCGGGCACGGGTAACGATTGCAAGGACCGCGAACTGCCGTTTAAGACACCCTGCCGCATTCCGTTCTGCACCGCCATAATGTCAGTTGAGGAAACGATATTCGTCCGAAGAACGGTTGGTGCATATGTGCGCACAATTTGGTTGTTGGCGTCGGTCACGGTTGAGACCAGGTGGGGCTGGTAGAGTGTCCCGCCGTTCGCAATGGCACTCAAGCCGGAGGCAATTTGTAGGGGGGTGACTTGCAGATCGCCCTGCCCAATCGAAAGGTGGTAGGTGTCCCCAAGCTTCCAAGGCGTCGCCCGGGTAGTTTGGCGCCACTCTTTCGTCGGTAGCAGGCCTTGAGACTCACCCGGCAAGTCAACTCCGGTTTTGCTTCCCCAGCCAAAGGCCTGTAAATATTTGACCATGCGATCAACGCCCAGGCCGATTTTTCCCTGATAGCCACCGCCCAGAATATAAAAATACGTATTGACTGATTCGGCAAGTGCTTTGGCCAGGTTCGTGATGCCGTGTCCGCCAGACTTCCAGTCGGGAAAATGATCGGAACCCACCGTGATACCGCCCGTACTTACCACCGTCGTGTCTGGAGTGACCACATGCTCATGCAGACCCGCCGCCGCTAACAGCGGTTTAATGATCGAGCCCGAAGGATAGAGGCCGCTAATCGCCCGGTTGAGAAATGGGCGGGCCGGGTCCTGGAGAGCGGTAGTGATCTGGTCACTATGACCAGGGGTCACGAACCAGTTATTGTCAAAGGCCGGGGCGCTGACCAAAGCTAGTATTTCCCCGGTTTGTGGGTTGAGCGCCACCGCGGATCCGCCGGGGCTGTGGGCGACCTTGATCTCCGCGAGTAAACGCTCAGAAAGTTTTATTTGTAGTTGACGATCGATGGTTAAGGTGAGTGTTTTTCCCGGTTGCGAATCTTGTTGGCGAACGATAGCTTGTGACTGATTTCGTACATCACGCTCAATGTCTCGAAATCCATCTTGCCCGGTTAAGTCGACGTCATACTGTTTTTCGAGGCCAGTCTTTCCATTGACGCTTTGCGGGGTGAGCTGGGGATGAGCTTCGAGGTCCGAACCCGATACCACACCAATGTACCCAAGTATGGCTGAAGTGTTTGGTCCGTCGAGGTATTGTCGAGTGGGCACGGAGGTCACCCGTACCCCGGGCATAGACGCCGTCTGGACCATCCAGTCGATTGCCTCTGACTCCGGGGCATGGTCGACAATGGTTACGGGATCCGTGCTGCGATGTCGTCGATCAGAGATCGCATTTTTTATTTCATCGGGTTTTCGATGAATGATAGCGGCAAGTTGGTCAATCTCATCTTGACGCGGCCGGCCGGCCGATGGTATGTCAGCCGGCGTCACCGTGAGCAAGAAGTTTGGGGCGTTGGACACCAGCGGTTGACCATAGCGGTCTACGATACTGCCTCGGGGGGCACTTATCACCTCGGTTTGGATACGGTTGCGTTCCGAGCGTTGCCGGTATGTTTGACCCTCGACGATTTGCAAAAAATAGAGTCGCCCAACAAAAATGGTCAGGACAAGTGCACATGTCAGGCCCAGCCAGTTCACACCGGTCTGCCGATGTGGGATAATATCCGGCTGAATCCCTGGTTGACCGCGAACATCGGAATCAATACTCTCGGTCCGATGAAATACGCGCGGCCGAAGATGAGAAATTGAAGCTGGTCCGAATGGGTCGGTCATGGTTTAGTAGTTTCTTGCGGTTTCCGATACAAACGTGTATATCCCAGAGCGCCGAACTGTCCACCAAGTCCAGACAAGGAGTGGGTGGGTACAGATTTGGATCAATACAGCTGGGAGTATGTTACGCCATGGTAGAAACAGTGTATCTTGATCGATCTGCCGCCAAAGCAGGGGCAGGAGAATACCGATACAATAAAACGTTACCGTACCAAGACTGACACTCACGAGCAGGCTCAGTACCGAGCGAGTCGTAAAAAAACGCCGGACACCCAGATGAGCGGCAAAGGAAGCGCCAAAAAAAGCACCGAGATGGACGCCAAACGGCAAGGCGGAAAGTTGCGTAAAGACTACCCCGACAATGCCGGCGGCGAGAAGGCCAATTGGCAGTCCCTCGAGGCATGTCACGAGCAAGACTGATAGCAACGACAAATTTACGACGACCGATAGGTGGGGCAGGTTTCTGACCACAGAAATATCGATCAGTACCGCGCATCCGACGGACAACCCCGCGATGATTGGAATGAATCGTTTGGTCATTGCAGTATAACAGCTACTTCGCGGATGGGGGTATAGGCCACCGGGCTGGCCACGGAGGCTTGTTGGAAGAGAGCATCAGACTTGGTTTGGATCGAGGCAATCGATCCGACCAGAATCCCCGGAGGGATATTCGACTCCGTGCCGCTTGTCACGACGGTCTGACCAACCTCAACCCGATCGTTCTTCGAAATGTAATCCATGGTCACGGCCAGGCCGCGCTCTCCGCGGATCAGACCCAGGCTTTGCTGGTCATTATGGATTCGCGCCGATAAGAGCAATTGCCCATCGGTGACGAGCAGCACCGTCGAAGTCGCCTCGTGTACATCGTGAATCTTGCCCAGGAAAAATCCATTGTCACTGACCACGGCCAGCCCGACTTTGATATTGTCTCTTTTGCCTAGATTAATAACAATACTTTTAATACCTGGGTCCGGGCTATAGGCGATCACCTTCCCTTTTTCGGTGTTCAACTGCGTGGAAGCGACGAATTGTTCGAGATGCAGTGAAGCCTGGGCAGCCGCGAGACTATCCTCGGTTGATTGTAAACGTCGCCCTAAGGCCGCAACCTCGAGGCGCAGGTGGTCGCGTTCCGTAGCAATATCATTTTTTTTACGGAGAGAAAGATGGTCGGTCACCCACCAGGCGCCGGCGCTCAGTGGCCGCAGGATAGCCGCCCCCCCGGATTCAAGCCCGCCGCGGACGCCGGAGCTCGTCAGGCTCAGGCCGGCAAGACAGAGGATAATGACGCCGGTAGATAACAATCGGCGAGAGAGAGGCCGGGCCGTCATGACTAGGGCTTAAACGGCTGGTCATCGCTCGATAGCACCAAGACGTGGCGCAAGACATCAAGATCCTCAAGCACAATTCCTGTTCCGCGGACGACCGCCGTCAATGGATCGTCAGAAATATGAATAGGAATCTGCGTCTCACTATGGATGGCTTGATCGATGCCGCGCAGGAGTGCTCCTCCTCCCGACAACATGATACCCCGTTCATAAATGTCCGCGACTAGTTCCGGCGGGGTCGACTCAATCGTGGCTTTAATATTTTCGACCATGGTCTGAATGGAGCGACGGAGCGCATCTCGAATTTGGACGTTGGTGACGGTAACTTCTTTGGGTAAGCCGGTGATCAGGTCGCGGCCACGCATTTTTGTCTCAACGGCCTGACCGTCGTCCCAGGCGGAACCGATTCTGATCTTTATTTCTTCCGCGGTTCGTTCTCCCAAGAGGAGATTAAACTGATCGCGGGCGAATTGTACAATGTCCTGGTCGAGCTTATTCCCGCCCAGCCGTAATGATCGCCAAGCCACCACCCCGCCGAGTGAAATAACTGCAATTTCTGTGGTCCCGCCGCCAATATCGACGACCATCGTGCCGGAAGCATCCTGGATGGGCAGACGGGCGCCAATCGCGGCGGCCATGGGCTCTTCGATTAAGTAGACTTCACGAGCCCCGGCATGTAAGGAGGCGTCTTCGACCGCCTTGCGCTCGACTTCGGTCACGCCGAGGGGAATGCCAATGACCACCCGTGGTCGGGGTAAGAAACCCATGGTGTCCTGATGGACTTTATCAAAAAAATACTTCAGCATTTTTTCGGTGACCTCAAAATCAGAAATAACCCCATCGATCAGTGGCTTGCTGGCCACGATATGACCGGGAGTTTTGCCAACCATCCGTCGCGCGTTCTCACCCACGGCCAGAACTTGATTTGTTTTCGTATTAATGGCCACCACCGAGGGCTCATTAATGACAATCCCGCGATCGCGAACGTACACCAGAGTATTGGCGGTGCCCAGGTCAATGCCCAGGTCGTGCGAGAATCTTCCGAAGAGTCGGTTTAGCATGTTACGAGTGGAAAAGAGTAGTTAGGCGCTGGAGAATGCCGAAACGTTGCACATCTCTGACGGAGATAAGGACCACCAGACCGACGAGCATGTAGAATCCTACGCTGTGGATGACATTTTCAATTTTTGGGTCAACCCGCTTTCCCCGCAAATGCTCAAACAAAACGAAAGCCGCTCGGCCGCCGTCGAGCGCCGGGATTGGTAGAAAATTAATAACCGCTAAACTGAGCGACAGGACGCCGACAAACTGGGCGGTGGTGGCCCAGCCTAAATGGCGGACTTGGCCAGTTAAAACCGCAATCCCGACCGGACCAGTGACCTCGCCGCTGACCCGACCATGCGCCACCAGTTGTCCCACAATACCCGCTAAGCCCTTGATCGTTTGCCACGAAAGGGAGATGGTGGTGGCGCCACCATACCATGGCGCCACATACCAAGGGTAGGCTAAGGTGCCGACCCGTTCTAAACCGAACCCATAATGCGGCGTCGCGGCGTTGATACGTGAGGGGGTAATGGTGATCGTTCGTTCTTGGCCTTGTCGACTGGTCCGGATGGACAGGGTGGGATAACCGTTTTTCTTGGCAAAATCAATCACTTGTTCGGTGGAATCTAATGCCTGACCATTAATGCTGATAATGGGCTCCCGCTCCGCGAGCCCGGCTTTGGCCGCCGGGCTGCCCGCGGCCACGATCGCTTCGGTCTCGGCGCCGGTCCACCGGTGCCAGCGGTCCGAGGGTACCTGGCTCTGGTCGACTCTCGTGCCATGTACCAGGACCAAGGAAAAAATCAACCAGGCTAAAAGGTAGTTCATGAGTACGCCGGCCGCCAAAATAATCATTCTTTTGCCGACACCGGCAGTGGCAAAACTACCTGGCTGGGCAGCATCATCGTTCCGCTCTCCTTTGAGGCGGACGAACCCGCCGAAAGGAATGAGATTGAGCGACCAAAGAGTCGCGTGGCTACGAAAGGAAAAAAGACGTGGGGGAAATCCGAAACCAAACTCGTCGACGACGACGCCAGATTTTCGGGCGGCAATAAAATGACCACTTTCGTGCACAAATACTAACAGACTTAAAATGAGGACAAAGAGGAGCATCGCCATAATTAGACAGTCAGTATTTCTTTTGTTTTTCCCTCGACCATCGCTTCGATTTTTTTGACCAGATCGTCAACGACGGACTGAATATTTTTCAATTCAAGCTTCATCTGGTCCTCGGACAGAGTCCCGTTTTTCTGATCGGCGCGCACCGTTTTGATCAACTCTTCACGCACCTGGCGGATACTCACTTTGGCCCCTTCCGCACGCTCCTGGATAATTTTTTGCATGCGTTGGCGCCGCTCGTCGGACATCGACGGAAAAGGAAGGCGAATCACCTTTCCGTCAACCACGGGATTGACCCCAAGATCTGTGTCGCGCAGCGCCTGTTCAATCTCTTTCGTCACACCTGAGTCCCAGGGTTCAACCACTAACAACTGGGGTTCGGGCGCATGAATGGCCGCCAGGGACTGCAAGGGACTTTTGGTCCCATAAGCTTCGACGATCACATGTTCCACCAGGCTGGGGGTGGCCCGGCCGGTGTGGATACCCGATAATTCTTTTTTCAAATGTGTCAGGATGGGCTGAAAGCGAGCTGAAGAGGATATCATTTCTTCTTTATCTTTAACGTGGAGAAAAAGAGTCGATCAGTTTGGTGCGGATCGAATGCCAGGATCACCGGCAAGCGGCTGGTGGGTAAGGTGGTCACGGACCACGTCGCCCCGCCATCACGAGTATGGTGTAGTTTTTGGTTCACCGTCAAGAAAATCTCATTACCATTTTCGGGGTTGACCGCGACGGCATTAACCGGAATACTCTGTGGCGTCAGCAAGGTGGGAATAGACGTCCAATTTTTGCCTTGGTCTGAGCTTGAGAGCAGGCCGTTCGCCGTCCCCAAGAACCACCGCTCGGCGGCCATTTCCACCAAATCAACACTGCGAATATCGGTGGCGCCGGGAAAGGCCTGGAGGTTAACGCTGAGGTCTTCCCAGGCGCTGCCCCGGCCGGTGCCGAGGAAAATGCCATTCGTTTTCGTGAAGATGGCCAGGGTGCCGGAACCGTTCTTGAGAACTTCCATGGCTCGTACCACCCCCGAGGGAATCGTGTGCACCAAGGTCCAGTTATGGCCATAATCATCGCTGAGGAGTATTTTACCGCCCGAGGTCACGACCCAGACCGTGTTGCCGTGGAGTGGATCGACGGCCACGCAGGTAACGGTTTGTTCCGGCTGTGATTCGGTATAGAGCGTCTGCCATGATTGTCCAGCGTCGAGGCTCTTGAGTACGAGTGGGCCACTGACCGTGTAGAGAATAGAAGTGTTGGATGGATCAAACTGCAAACAGGGGTAGTCGCCCGACTTCAAGCTCGTCGGTGTCCAGCTATCACCCCCATTGGTCGTGCGCCAAACGCCATTTTCTCGAGTGCCCAGATAGAGGGTATCTTTGTTCTGCGGATCAAAGGCTACAACTTCTCCATTGACATTACTGATGCTCTGGATCTGTTTTTTGTCTTGGCGGACAAATGTTTTCTGCTGCCACGTCTGCCCGCCGTCGTCCGATCGGAAGACTCCCCCATCAGCGACGGCATTCGACCCGAGCGAGATACTGCAGCTTTGTCCCAGCAGGATCAAGGACAAGAATACCAACCAATATTTTTTATTCCATTTGGAGGTCATGGGCGAGAAGTTTTGCTTGAACATGATGATGTAAATACTCGTAGCGTGCTTGGTATCGAATCAGCAGCGCCAAAATATTTTGTGCCCCAATCGCTCGCGCGATCGGTTGCCAGTTGACCGCTTGGGCCGGCCATAAGAGTCGTCGCCAGGCGTGGTGGGCAATCAAGAGCAGTTCACGTAATCCGAGCTCCCGCAGCGCAAAATAGCTTTCTAACTCTGCCTCATCGAAAGAGGCGCCGACCGTATCTGCATGCTGCTGCAAGTCTTGAAAAAAAATATTGAGGCCGCCAATTTCTTTTTGCATGCTCACTTCTTCAGCCGCCAGGCTCTTGGCGGTGGCCGGCCGGCCAGCTAAACGAGATACCACCTGATCTATTTTTTGCGTTCCGGCGGTCGGCGCTTCGGTCGCGAAGTACCGGGTGAGCGCGACCCGAGACACAAGCCGCCAATGATAGACGGCGGAGCGAGAGCGAATGGTCGTCGGCAGGAGCTCGAGCTGGCTGGTGGTCATCAGGACATACACGTTCGGTGGGGGCTCTTCAAGAAACTTCAACCACGCATTGGCCGCGCTTTCCGTTAGCTGGTCAGCATTTTCCACCAATATCCAGCGATGCTCCTCTGGTTCCAACTTGACCAAACCGACCTGGTGTAGGGCCCGGACGGTATCCACGCTGATGCCAGTATCGTTGGCTCCTTCGATAATCTGGCATTGCGGGTGCTGGTTGTTCAGGAGTCGCAGACATGATGGACAACGCTGACAGGGACGCTCGGCGCGGGAAGCCTGGCAAAGATCATATTGTATCAACCAGCGAGCGCCGGCTCTTTTCCCCACCCCTTGCGGGCCAGCAAAAATAATAACTGAATGGAGGCGATGTTGATCCAGGGCGGATACTAACTCGTCGACCAGTTGACCTTGGCCAATGGATGGCCAGTGTTGCTTGGATGCCACAAATTTCAGGAAAGTTACGGGCTATAGTCTACCACCATTGCCGTCTTTTTGCAAGTCCTCGGTTAGGCCTAAAAGTATGGACGCCGTACGGGCTGCCGTCTTCTGCCAAGTAAAGCGTCGCGCGTTTTTTTGGCCAGCGGCTATGAGTCGATTCCGGAGTTGGTGGTCAGAACTGATAGTCTCCATTGCCTGGGCTAAACCAATGATGTCGTCGAGCTCAACAAAGACCGCCGCCTGCCCCAACACTTCAGGCAGCGAGCCGGCCCGACTGGCCACGACCGGCACGCCGGCGCTCTGAGCTTCAAGCGGCGGCAGCCCGAATCCTTCATAGCGAGACACAAAGACCATGGCCCGGGCCGTCTTTTCCAGTATTTTGATCGTCAGGTCATCCTGCCACCCGATCTGATGAACTGAATTGGCATTGGGCAGCGTCTCGATGACCTGTGCGGCCTCCGACCACCCAAAACCAGGTTGACCAACCAAGACGAAGTCGATCGGATCCGGCGAAAAGTGTTGGTAGAGCTTGTAACTCCGGAGAAGATGGGCGATGTTTTTCTTCTTCTCTAAACGCCCGACAAAGAGAAAGTAAGGGTGAACGAGTTGATGCGCATCTAAGACTCGCGCACAGATTTGACGGTCAAGGTGTTGAAATTCTTCGGGCTGGGCAATGCCCAGGTAGGTCACGTGGATTTGCTCCGGATGGGCCCCGAGGGTGCTGACAATTTCTTGTTTAGAAAACTCGGACACAGTCAAAAGTGCTCGGCTGCTCCGGACAGCGTGTCGGGCGGACCAGCGGTGGTAATCTCGCTCCGAGGCGCTATATTTCCCAAGCGTGAAAAGACGGACCAGCACATGGACCAAAGGTCGCAGCCAGCTAAGACGCCGTTGCACCGAGCGGCCGCGATATAATTCTGGAAATCGTTCAAAGGCCACATCATGAATGGTCGTATACGTGGCCGGGGGGTGGATAAGCGGAATCGTGTCCGCCGGGATAAAGAGCACATCGGGCCGATGCCAGAGTAGTTCCCATGACAATCGAATGTGCGACCAGAGCAAGCCTGGCGACCATGGCAAGACTCGCGTTTCCACATGAGAGCCGAGGTCGGCTAACGCTGGCTCCGGTGTCTCGCGAAAGTAGAGTCGGAGGGTATGCCCCTCAAGGAAAGGGGTCAATGCCCGGATGAGGTGCCAACTGTACCACTCCGTCCCTGTTTTGTGGGCGGCATTGGCTCGCGAAGCATCAATGCCAATGAGCATTATTTTGTGAACAGGATACTCCGCTTGTAGGACTCGAGATTGTCCAAGGCGATCCCGGTGCCTCGGGCCACACAGAGCAGTGGCTCATCGGCCACATAGGCCGGTACGCCAATCGCTTGGGACATCAGCGTATCAATATGACGCAAGAGCGATGAGCCCCCGCTCAGAATCATACCCTTATCCATCACGTCGGCGGATAATTCGGGCGGTGTCTCCTGCAGCACATTCTTGACCGCTTGGATAATACCGGCTAACTCATTTTGAATCGCCTCGGTCACGTCGTCGGAGATAATCGATACCGTTTTTGGTAATCCGGTGATCATATCGCGACCCCGGACATCGCTGGACAGTTTTTCGTCCATCATCATGGCACTGCCAATAGAGATTTTGATCTCTTCCGCCGTGCGTTCGCCAATCGCTAACCCGTATTTTTTTCGGACAAATTCTTGAATGGCATAGTCGAGCTTGTTGCCGCCGATGCGCACCGAGGTATTGACGACGATGCCTCCCAAGGAGATGACGGCAATTTCCGATGTACCACCGCCGATATCAATAATCATGTGCCCCGACGGTGAGCCGATCGGAATGTTGGCGCCGATGGCCGCGGCAATCGGCTCTTTAATAATGTAGGCCGCTTTCGCCCCGGCGGCCAAGGTGGCGTCAATCACGGCCCGGCGCTCGGTCGAGGTAATACCGCCGGGGACGGCGATCATAACTTCGGCCCGTAAAAACCTTACCCCGCCTAAGGCCTTGTTGATAAAATAACTGAGCATGGCTTCGGTCACCCGATAATCAGCAATCACCCCGTCCTTGAGTGGGCGGGAGGCGACAATAGTGTCCGGTGTCCGACCGATCATTTCTTTGGCTTCGTCCCCGACGGCGAGGACTTTTTTATCAATCAAAGACATGGCCACAACGGAAGGCTCGTTGAGAACAATCCCTCGACCAGGTAAATGAACGAGGGTATACGTCGTCCCAAGGTCGATTCCGACCTGTCGAGTTAAAAATCCCATGAATAGCTAGCGGTAGTGAATATGCATCGTGCGATCCTGTTCCAGGGTATCGCTGAATGAGACGCTATCTTGGTCTATTTTCGCCATGGTGTCAATCCCTTCAACCAAGCTGACTTTATGGCCCGGGCGCTTGATCACCAGGCTCACCGTCCGGCCAATCGCTCCTGGCTGTTTTTGCCACACAAGATCATAGGTTCGTGAGAAGACCAGGTCGGCCGGCAAGGTATAATGGAGGACCAGGTCACTGTCGGTTCCCGGCTCGATCGACTTGAAAGCGGAAAAAACGGTTTTCCCCAGTTCGGTCGTGGTGGTGACTTCTCCAGCCTTGGTAGATTTTTCACGAAGCTGTGGCCCTCTACTGTCGATGAGCTGACTACCCGCCGGTACATATACCCGAACAAAGGTGTTATACCGAGTAGTTTTCCATCCGAACTTTCCCGTGTGGTGATAATGAACGGTCAGGGTCGCGTCTGGGCGGGCCCCGTCAAGTTTCAAGGCATAGGCGTATGAACGATCGACGGCCGGATCGCTTTTCAGGCTAGCCAAGTTGGCATCAATGACCGCCAAGTAATCGCTTTTTGCGGCGTCAACCATGGCCCCGCCCCAGTTTTGGTCAGTCAAAATGCTTTCTAAGGCCTGATCCTTCAAATAGAACATGAACTGTTTATCATTCAGTTGTTCATTCATAACTAAGAAAACATCCTTCCAACGGGACAACGGCAATTTCAAGAGTCGATCAACCAGTTCTTTGGTCATCGGACCGATGATGTCTTTTCGCTGACTGATGTCCATGCCATTTTTAGCGTAGCCCAAATCAACGTAGTATTGGAGCTTCGTGGTGAAGTTATCGGCCGTGAAGGTAGTCGAGCCGATGGTGATCGGACCGACTAACTGTAAGAGTGCGGTGATGGTCGTGGGTGTCACGCCAATCACCCCATCCATATTTTTTTGACCACCTTCTCGTTGATAAAAGAAGAGGGCTTGTTTTGCCGCGGTGGGAAAGTCTGGCGACCAGTTGGCATCACGAAAATACCAGGCGTCGGCTTTTAAATACTTGGTCAAGGGGGCTGGTGGTGCGACGACGGGAAGTTTTTTCGCCGCCTCGTCAAGATTATAACTATTGTCCGTTTTGAGGGAAACGATATCCCCGGAACTTACTTTGAGTACCCCATAGGTGCCAATAAAACCTCCGGCCGGCCGTAACTCCGTATTATTCTCTAACAGAAAGAGGTATGATTTAGCGGCCGGGTAACCAAGGATAGCGGGTAACACGTGCGTTGCGGGAATGGCTTGGTCCAGGGCCCGTTCAATTAAAGGAAATTGCTCTTTGAGCGGCGTGATTTGTTTTTGGAGTGGCCCGATGAGTCCGCGGTCTGGGATCGTCTCCAATATATCACCGGCATGGTGGATCGCGGTCCGCGCCGCCTGCAAACTTTCCTGTTGATTCGCCATACCGGCCAGCAATTGCCCTTTTTGGGCGGGAGAAATGCTGGAAAGACTGACCGTCCCTTGACCGGAAAAAGGAGCAAAGAGATGATTAGCAAAATCGATCAGGGCGGCCACAGCTTGGCTGGCCGGACTGGCTAAGTGCAAGAGCTTGTCTGCGGTTTGGTATTGACGACCAATATATGGCCAGCGACTTAAACCGGCCATCCGGTGCAGATCCAAAGTTGTTTGATCGATCGCGCCCTGCAAACTATGGACCTGTTCGGTGGCCGCGGCGAATTTTTGTTGGCCCACATCGCTAGAAATTTTTCGGGCCACAGTTTCTAAGTGTCGCACGTCCCCAAGCACCTGCCGGGCTTTCGGGTAATAATATGCTGCCACGGCTAAAATCAAAACGAGTACGGACCCCAACCCAATACTGGTCCAGGTCATCCAGGGTCGCCACCAGCTGCGTTTTTTCCCCATTCGGGGCATGAGTGAAACTGACATATTCATCTTGCGAAGTTTGATCATAGACGATTAAAGATGATGAGGTGGTTGAGGACTGCCGGCAAACTTGAGAAAGTATTTTATGGCGCTTCGAATATGTACTCGGTTTGGGTATGAAAAGAGCGTTTGCCAGGCCGAGCCATCAGCCGACAGGCGCCGATGGTAATGAACCATTTCGGCGTCAGCCACAAAATGTACTTCCCAGCCTGCCTGCCAAAAACGGCGGCAGAGGTCAACGTCTTCAAAGTAGAGAAAAAATCTTTCATCAAGCCCGCCAGCCTCGACTAAGGCCTGGCGACGAACAAGCATACACGCCCCAAGCACCCAGCCGACCGGGCGGTTGTCTTGACGGTTCCATTCGGCCATCAGGTAGCGTCGGAGGCGCCGGCGGGCAAACGGAAGGTAGCCGAGGCCCGTGCGCCGAAGTACGGGGATGGCCCAGGTCGGAAAACGAAAAGCGGAAATTTGGCTGCTGCCATCAGGGTTGATAAGCTTCGGTGCGGCTAAGCCAACGCGTGGATGCCGGCGGAGGTAGGCTAAGAGTTCTTCTACCGCTACCCCAAAGACGGCTACATCGGGGTTGAGCATGAGGACGTATTCGCCTTTGGCCTGATGCCAACCGAGGTTCATCCCGGCCGCAAAGCCATGATTGACGTTGGCCGCGATCAACTGCACGCGCGGAAATTGCTCACGAACCATCTCCGCGCTGCCATCAAGCGAATGGTTATCGACGACGATGACCTCGTGGCCGGGTATCAGGTGGCTGTCGTTAATGCCCCGTAAACACTGCTTGAGTAAGCCTTTGGTCTTATAGTTCAGAATAACGATCGAGAGTTCCATAGGGTCTTACCGAAGAAACCAGCGGCGAACTTGGATGGAGGGTTGTTTGGCCTGATGATTCATGACGTGGGCTTTTTGGCGCATACGCGGAAAGAGTCGAATGACACTGATCAAAACGCTGAGGTTGCTCGGTCGCTGGATCACGGTGAAAGCGAGTTTTTTTAGTTCGTAGGCGAGGATCCAAGGCCAATCTCGGAGCCAGGTCTGAGCTGATTCGTGTTTCAGTAGCAGCAACCAATGATTACGGTAGGAATACGCGGCGATCATCCGGTCTCGCGAGCGGTGATGATGGATAATCGCCCGGGTCGATTGACGCTCGGCTCCTTGGATATGCCGGTGGTGATACGCCACCAGCCGTGGCACAAACCAAGCTTCCCACCCTTGACGCTGAAGCCGCCAGGCCAAGTCGATATCTTCTTTGTAGCCAAAAAAATCTTCGTCAAAGAACTCATTTTTCCATCTGATGCTTTCGAGCGCCTCGCGTCGAAATAAAACGCAGGCACCGCTAAGGCCAAAGACTTGTTCGGGTTGCCCAAACTGCCCACGATCAACCAGGCCGGCGCCCCGATCAACGAAGTGGCGACTGCGAAAGCCATGCAAGCCAGCGCTGTCTATTATATCAGAAAACTCTACGGTTTTCAATTCCTCGCGGCTATAAGTGAAACGTCGGAGCAGCCCGCCGAGACTTCCCGCGTGAGGGTGCGATTCCATCCAGTCGACGCCTTGCGCCAACCAATTCGGGGTCAGGACCACATCGGGATTCAAGATGAGAACGTAGGCTTGTTGTCCGATTCGGAGGGCCTGATTATGGGCCCGACCAAAGCCCATATTCCTTGTATTGCGGAGGAGATGGACATGTGGCCACTCTTCGCGTAGCCATTCGACCGTCCCGTCGACCGAGGCATTATCCACGATTAAAATACTGTGCGGCTGGAGCGTTTGCTCGCGAATGCTCTCCAGACACGATGGCAGGTGC